>JAGXTE010000035.1 GCA_018334095.1 Nitrosarchaeum sp. | reverse complement strand
TCTCCACCTTCTCTTCTTCTAGATTCTCCACCTTCTCTTCTAGAATCACTTCCCTCTCTTCTTCTAGATTCTCCACCTTCTCTTCTTCTAGATTCTCCAGTATCTTCTCTGAATAATTCGGGTTTTCTGGTTTCTCTTTCAGTAGGAGTTTCGTATTTTTTACTAATCTCGTTTACTCTGACGTTTAATTTTTCTAATAATGTTTTATTGATGCCTTCTCCATAGACATCAACTCTAGCAGCTATCACAGCCTTTGCCGCAATTGCTCTGGCAATTTTTCCTCTTTGCCATCTGGGTGCTGCATGTACCATAGCATGTTGGAACAATAATCCGTGTTTAGGTGGCTGCGCACCAGTCTTTAATGATCTAAACAGTGCTTTTTCAGCCCCAATTATTTGAATAGTACTTGCTGGCATGGATGCTAGTTTCTTTAGACTTCCTGCTTTTCCTAATATTCTAGCACCTACTGCAGCTCCAAGAATTGCTGAAAGATTTGGTGCAACAGTTTCCATTTCTAGCTCTACATGTGCTTCTAATTTCTTTCGTAAATCATGGAAATCCAAAATTTGTTTTGCAATTGATTGCACAATTGCTAAATTAACATCTGAAATATCCCCGCCTCTACTTTTTGATGCAAGCAAAGCAATCATATCTGCTTTAGAATCTGGAAATCCTGCTTCTTCATAGACTTTTTTTGTTAATGATTCTCGCTTTCCAGCCAAAACAATTTGAGAATAACCATTAATGCTATCAATAATGTTGTCCAGTTCTGGAAAATGTAAACCATACCACTCACGTAATCTTGAGCTAAGTCCATTTGCAATTTTATCAATTTCATCTAAAGAATTTATTGCTTGAATGATGTGAAGATCTGGACTCTCAGAAACCTCTGTAACCTTTGATGATGACAACCCCATTGCAAATTCTCTTAGCTTAGACAATGCTTCTGAAATGTTTTTTGCAAATCCTGAATCTACAATAATCTGTGGTTTTGTGGACTGAATCTCTTCTAATTCTGATTCTTCCATCATTTGTGCATCTATGGAACTTTTTTTCAGTAATGTCATCAATGATTCATCACTAACTGAAATTCCTCTTTGAAGAGGACCAAGGTAATTCACAAGTTCATTTAATTTTGATTCCTTTTTTTTCACAGCAATATAGTCTCGAACTGCATCTTTGAAAGGAAATGCCTTTTCTAGTTTCTCATCTTTAAAAACTACGATTCCAAATTCTGTTAATATTACAGAATACATGAATTGTTAATTTCAGGTCTCCTTTTAAAAAGGTACTAAAAACACGGTGAATCAACTATTATATTCGAAACCACGTACATGATTCAAAGTGGAACCCAGCCTGGTTACTTCTATTGGAAAAATTCAGCTAGAAAGACCTGTAATGCTGGCCTCTGGAATACTGGGTATTTCATTAGATGTCTTTAATCGACTTTATCGTTCAGGTGCAGGGGCAGTCGTAAGTAAATCACTTAGTACAGAACCATGGGATGGATATCCAAATCCTACAATATTTGGAATAAATGGTGGCGGATGGATTAATGCCGTAGGATTATCAAATCCAGGTGCTCAAAATTTTGCCAAAATGATAGAACCTAACAAAGATGTTCCAATAATTATTAGTCTTGTAGGCTCCATTCCTGAAGATTTTTCAACTATGGTTGAACAGTTTAAAAATTCTAAAGTTATTGCATATGAACTGAATTTATCATGTCCTCATGTTGCCAAAGTTGGATTAGAAGTAGGTGATGATCCTGAATTAGTCAAAAAAATTGTTAGTACTGTAAAAAATTCTACCAACGTACCAATAATTGCTAAAGTAGGACTGGGAACAACTCATTATCTTAATACTGTAAATGCTGCAATTGATTCAGGTATTGACGCAATAACTGCAATTAATACAATACGAGCTATTGCAATTGATGTTGAAACTCAAAGACCAATTCTTAGTAATAAATTCGGTGGACTTTCTGGTACTCCGATTAAGCCTATTGCCTTAAGATGTGTATATGAAATCTCTTCAAAATATAATATTCCTATAATTGGATGTGGTGGAATATCTACATGGGAAGATGCGATTGAATTTATTTTGGCAGGTGCATCTGCAATTCAAATAGGAAGTGCAATTGGCGATAATTGGATACATGTTTTTAATGATATTAACAACGGAATATTTCAATATATGAAAAGAAAAGGATATTCAAAAATAGATGAGATGATAGGACTTGCAAAGAAATCTTAATCATACAAAAATCTGCGTAATTGAAAAAGTAATTGATGAAACACCTACTGTTAGAACTCTGATTTTTTCTGACGATATAATGTCAAGTGTTCTACCTGGTCAATTTGCAATGGTATGGATACCTGGAATCAATGAATTACCTATGAGTGTGATGATTGCTCAAGAGCCTGGTAAAGCTGCGTTCACTGTTAGAAAACACGGTCCTGCATCTACAGGATTGTTCAATGTTAAGATTGGTCAGCAAATTGGTGTCAGAGGACCGTATGGGAATTCATTTGATCTAAAACAAGGTAAGCTTTTACTGGTTGGTGGTGGGACTGGTCTTGTTCCGATGATGAGATTACTGACACATATAAAACCTAATGATGATGTAACAGTTCTAATTGGTGCAAAATCAAAAAATGAAGTTTTCTTTGAAGATTTGGCAAATAATTTGTTGAAAAATAACACTCATCGTGTAATTGTTACTACAGATGATGGCACCTATGGGGAGAAGGGATTTGTTACAGATATGGTTGAAAAACTTGTTAATGAAATTAGTTTTGATGGAATCTACACATGTGGTCCTGAAATAATGATGTACAAAACTGTTCATCTGGCTCATTCTAAAGGATTGTTTGTTCAAGCAAGTCTTGAACGTATGATGAAATGTGGTGTGGGAATTTGTGGAAGTTGCTGTGTTGGAGAAGATTTGGTTTGTAAAGACGGTACCGTGTTTGATGGTGAGCATTTAATTTCTAACAAGGAATTTGGTCATTTTCATAGGAATAAGGCTGGAATACTAGAAAATTATTAAATTTGGTCAGCAAGGTTTAAAATAAATCATGAAATTATTGCGTTGAAGAGCATTGGGTAACCCAAAGATAGTATTAACTGCAGATCGTACATTAATGTCTCCGTATCGTGGTTTGTCACTAGCTACGTTTTTCGGATGTGCACCCGCAATTGATCCTAGTCGTAATAAAAAAAGTCTCTTGTATAAAGTTCTAGGAAATCAAGTAACTCCAAAAATTCTATTTGATTTTATCTGTAATTATATTCCTCATACTAATGGTGTAGCAAATTATGCTCCATATGGATTACGAAAAGTAGAAGCAGGTTTACTTCGAGATGGTTTTAGACGTGAAGATGTAGTTGTTGCACATCCAGATCATATTGAACAATTTATCGGTCCTGACACTGAAGTTGTTGGTACTTATGAAATGGATCCATTGGGAATGGGTCCTGTTACTATGACTTTCACTTATGGACGAAAACAAACTTCCTATGACGAATTTTACAATACAGAATTACATCAAAGAATTAAAGCTGCAAAACAAAAAACAGGTAGCCATGCAAAAGTAATTTCAGGCGCTTCTGGAACCTGGCAATACAACTATGATCCAGAAAAAATTGAAGAATTTGGAATTTATGCTATTTTAGAAGGAGAACTTGGTGGTATTGCTCCAGAAATTGATGGACATGCTGGAAGATTTTTCAATTATCTAATTAATGGCGACTTTGAAAATATGGATCCTTTTAGAAAACGTAGTGACTTTAAAGTAAACATAAAAGAATTTGAGAGAAATGGAAAAAAAATTCATGGAAGATTTGTAAATTTTTGGGATAGACCAGATTTAGATGAAATTCCTGAAATCGTAGAACCAAGCATGCATGGAATGGTTGAAGTGATGCGAGGATGTGGTAGAGGTTGTAAATTCTGTGATGTTACATTAAGATCATTAAGATACTATTCACCAGAAAAAGTCAAACGTGAAATCGAAGTTAACATCAAAAAAGGTGGTGCCAAATCTGCCTGGATTCACAGTGATGATATTTTCGTATATGGAATGGATCCTCGAACTGCTAAAGGAATGGAACCCAATAGAGAAGCACTTGAAGAATTATTTACTGCTATCATGTCGACTGGTGTAGGCCATACAAATCCAACTCATGGTACTTTAGCAGGTGCAATAGCTGATGAAAAACTAATTCCAAATCTTTCACGAATAATCAAATCCAGTCCTGATAACATGATTGGAATTCAAGCTGGTTTTGAAACAGGAAGTTTGAGATTAATTGGAAAATATGCTGATAGAAAACTTGCTCCATACGATCCAAGTGAATGGCATTGGGTAGTAAAAGAAGGTGTAAAAACTCTGAATAAAGATTATTGGATTCCCGCATTTACTTTGATTATGGGATTAGACAATGATGAACAACCAGAAGATTCTTGGGATACTATTCGTTTAATCACAGAATTAGAACATGAACAACCCGATTCAATGTTTACTGCTACAGCTCTTACCTTTGTTCCAATTGGATTATTAGAAAAATCTGACTTCTTCAACATTGGAAACGAAATGACACCTGCACAACTGGGTGTACTCTATAAAACTTGGCAACATAATTTCAAATATGGAATTCAAAAATTCATGACAAAAACCGGTGCAAAAGGACCACAAAGATATTTCTTTAATGCAATTGCAAGATCTTTGGGAGGTATTCCTTTAGGTGCAATGGAAAGATATGCACGTCATAAAAGTAAAGAACATGAACACGTCATTGAAACAATTAAGGCAAAATACTGGTAATCATACAAATACATAAATTTACTATTTTAGATGATTAAATTATGGCAACTCACGGTTCACTTACCAAAGCAGGTAAAGTAAGAGGACAGACTCCTAAAGTTGAAGGAAGAAAAATTGTTGGTACAAACTCTAGTCTTAGAAACAAGAGTAACTTCAAAAAACGATTTGAATTAGGTAGATTTCCAGGACAAAATAAGCCTGGACAAAGAAGAAAGAGACGTTAGCCCAAAATTGTTATAAAAGTTATCTTTTTGCGATCATTTTTCAAAACAATAACGTTATAAAGTACTAGTACCGTACCATACGGTATGGTAGAAGATTTAAGATTAGATAGTTTGGAGGGCGTAGGTCCTGTAACTACTAGAAAATTATCCGACGCAGGAGTACACAATGTTATGGATCTTATCGTAAGAGGTCCTGTGGAAATTGCAGAAATAACTGGAATGGAAAAAGACACTGCAGAAAAAATTGTAAACAAAGCAAGACAACATCTTGTTGAAACTGGATTAATCTCCAGAGATTTTGTCACTGCAAGTGAAGTATACAAACGCAGACAAGATATTGGTAAAATTACAACTGGAACTAACTGTCTTGATACACTATTTGATGGAGGTGTTGAAACACAAGCTCTTACAGAAGTTTATGGCGAATTTGGTTCAGGTAAAACTCAATTTGCACATACCCTAGCTGTAATGGTTCAAAAACCAAAAACAGAAGGTGGATTGGACGGTGGTGTTTTGTATATTGATACAGAAAACACTTTCAGACCAGAAAGAATCGTATCTATTGCACAAGCACATGAAATGGATCCAGAAAAAGTTCTTGACAGAATAATTGTAGCACGTGCATATAACAGTGCCCATCAAACATTGATCCTAGAAGAAGCTGGTCCTATAATTGAAGAAAACAATATTCGACTAATCGTTGCAGATTCTGCAGTTGGATTGTTCCGTGCTGAGTATCTTGGTAGAGGAACATTGTCAAATAGACAACAAAAACTAAATCATTTTGTTCACATGTTGTCTAGAATTGCAGAAACTTACAATTGTGCTGCAATTGCTACAAATCAAGTAATGGCATCCCCTGATGTTTTCTTTGGTGATCCAACTCGGCCAATAGGTGGAAACGTAGTTGCCCACACAAGTACATACAGAATATACTTTAAGAAATCAGGCAAGAAACGAATTGCACGAATGGTAGATAGTCCACACCATCCAGAAGAAGAAGTAATCTTTGCATTGGGTGAAGCAGGAGTGATGGACCTAGAAGATACAGAGAAAAAGCCAGGTAAAAAGACAGCCAAAAAAGCAACTAAAAAAGAGAAAGAACCAGAAACCGTGGCTGAATCTACTGTTGATTCTACACCTGACACATTGGTTGAATCTACATCTGGAACTACCGAACTAGAGATGGTTCAAGCCACTGAAGATCTTGACTCTGATGATGAGTTAGAGTCACTAGAAGAGTAATCTTCTTTTTATTTTATTTTTAAAAATTTTATTTTTGTTTTAAAAATTGAGACTCGATTAAATTATAATATTATAACATAGCCTTAATTGTTGAATATGAGAGGCATCGTGAAAGTATAATGACTGATCTTTATCGTTTGTTACCTGAAGAAATGGAAAAATTGGTAATTGATATGGGGCAGCCGAGATACAGGGCAGATCAAATACTTTATCCATTATATTATAAATTTCCAAAAAATATCACCGAGTTAAAACAGCTACCAACTACAATGCGAGATAAATTAATTGCAGATGGATATACAATTGGTTCTGCAACTGAAACTCATAGAGTAGTAAGCGATGATGGTGATACCACAAAATTACTTCTTAATCTGACAGATGGAACTCCAGTTGAAACAGTTCTAATACAATATGAACCAACAAAGATTGGTGGTCATCCTAGATCTACAATTTGTGTTTCAACTCAGGTTGGATGTGCAATGGGATGCATTTTTTGTGCAACTGGGCAAATGGGTTTTGAGAGAAACCTAAAAGCAGAAGAGATTGTAGCGCAAGTTATTCACTTTGCAAATTTACTTCAACAACGAGGTCAGCATATAACAAATTTGGTCTTTATGGGGATGGGCGAACCACTTGCAAATTACGATGAAACAATTCGTGCAGTTCGTTTACTTACACATCCACGAGGTTTTGGAATTGGACAGAGAAACATCACAATCTCTACTATTGGAATAATATCTGGTATTGACAAACTTGCAGAAGAAGATCTTCAAATCGGGCTAGCAATATCATTACATGCACCAAATGATGAATTACGCAAAAAATTAGTTCCTACATCTGGACCTCATTCAGTAAATGAATTAGTTGCAGCAGGAAAACGTTACTTTAAACGAACTGGAAGACGTGTTACATTTGAATATGCTTTAATTGAAAACATTAACGATTCACAAGAAATTGCAAAGGAACTTGCACTTCTTTTAGAGGGAAATGGATCTCATGTTAATCTAATTCCAATAAATTCAACTGCCGGAAATTTTCAGCGCCCATCAAAAAAAAATATACTTGAATTTGAAAGAATACTGCTAAAATCTCATGTAAATTGTACAGTAAGAGTCGAGAAGGGATCTGAAATTTCAGCTGCATGTGGACAACTCAGAACCGACATCATCTCTAATGCATGACTAGAAACTGTTAAAATAGGGTCACTGGGGAATCTACTCAGATATGGCAACTAAGAAATCTCATGGTCGTTCACACGGATTTAAGCACAAAGCAAGATCTGTGATGACTAAAACCGCTCCTAGAGGCGTATCGTTCTTACTTAGAGAATATCATGAAGGAGAACAAGCACTTGTAATTATAGATCCTAGACAACACAAAGGTTTGCCTCATAGACGCTATCATGGAAAAGTAGGTAACATTACCCATGTAGGTAGACGTGCTATTACTCTGGATGTAAAATTAGGGAATAAAACAAAAACCTTAATCACAAGATTAGATCATATCAAACCATTCGGTGTATAATCATGGAAGAGATAAAAAAGAAACAAAGCATTTCTCTATCAGAAGTTAAAGAGATTTTAGGTAAAGTTGATGTTGAAGAAATGGATCAAATTCAAAGATGGACATATGATTATGTCTCAAAATTTGTGACCATTGAACCAAAAGATGCTAAAGAAATGAAGAAACAACTAATGAAAGATTGTGATTTAACTGAGGAAGAAGCAGTAGAAATTGTAAATATTCGACCAACTAGTTTAGCTGAACTACGTTCATTTACATTTGGTTGGAAGAAACTTATTCTTGCTGAAACTCTAGAAAAAATGCTCAAGATAATCAAGGGGAACTAAGTTTCAAGGAGATTTATTTTGCACAGGGCACAATCCCCTCCTAGAAAATATGAGGAATATGCATATGTCTTAGATTTTAATCCACGCGGTAAATCATCTACAGTACGTGGACGTGATGGAATTATTATCACTGCGATTGGTGAGGATAGACTTACTTTGCTTGAAGTTCTTGGAGTTCCAAATTCAACATTTGATGTAGGAGAAAGAATCTACATTGGAAAAGAAGGAAGAACAAAAGTTCTTTCTGTTTTAGGAAAGCTAGAATATGAACATATTTCGTCTGCTGCTCAAAGTGAATTACGAGGAGTAGTTGAAAACATTGTCAAACACAATGAAACTAGATTTGTAGATTATCTTAACAATGCAAGACCACTGACTCCTAGAATTCATGCACTGGAATTAATTCCAGGAATTGGAAAAACATACATGAAAATAATGCTAGAAGAAAGAGAAAAGAAAGCATTTGAAAGTTATGCTGATTTGCAGGAGCGCGTGGGATTCAAAGAACCAATCAAACATATCTCAGAGAGAATCATGGATGAAATTACTGGTGAAAGTAGAATGAATCTCTTTGTCAAAAAATGATTAAACGAAAACGACTAGGCCAACACTTTCTAACCTCAAATACAATCGCAAAATCAATTTCTTTAGAGGCTAATATAACTAAAAATGACATTGTTTTTGAGTTGGGGACAGGATTAGGCATTTTGACTCCATTATTGTGTGAAAATGCAAAAAAAGTGATTTCAATTGATGCTGATAGGGAATTATACGAAAAAGCAAAATCTCGTTTTTCCAGAATTTCGAATCTCTCTTTAGAGTTTGGTGATGGATTCAAACAAAATAATGTTTTTTCTATTTTTGTATCTAATCTGCCCTATTCAAAAAGTAAGGATGCTATTGAATGGCTTGCAATTACTCCTTTTTCTCATGGTGTGATTATGGTTCAAAAAGAATTTGCAGAAAAATTACTTACAAAATCTGCAAAGAATAGAAGATCTGTAAGTATTATTGCAAATTCTGCTTTTGAGATTGAAAAAATTTTAGATGTTGGAAAACAAAACTTTTCACCGCCTCCAAAGATTGATTCTGTAGTTCTTAAAATCATTAAAAAAAAATCACTTGAAAAAGATCTTATTCATGTTATAAACAAGATGTTCTCTTACCGAAGAAAAACACTTCAAAATATCTTTAAGCAGTTTGGAAAAGAAACTGTTATTGAGAAACGATTAGATGATCTTTCAGGTGATGAAATAGTTGAACTTGCAAAAGAAATTCTTAAGAGATGAGGAATATTCTCCATCTGAAGATACCTTCTTCATATCTGATTATATAGAAAAAGAGAAAGGTTTCTCAGCTCTTGATGTTGGAAGTGGCTCTGGATATTTAACGAAACTTTTGTGGAAGAATTTTACTTTTGTTGTTGGAACTGACATTAATTTTACTGTATTAAAAAATCAAACATATCCTACACAAAATTTAGTCTGTTGTAATGGTTCTGATGCACTAAATTTAGAATTTGATCTAGTTGTATGCAATCTTCCATATCTTGCAACTGATGAAATATTAGACGCGGCAACTGATGGGGGGGTTGAAGGCTTTGAAATTCCCAAAAAAATATTTGACTCAATTTATAAAAATATCAAAATTGGCGGAAAATTTCTTTTTGTAACTACTTCTCTTTCTAATTACCAAAAATTAATGGAATACACACAAAAATTATGCCTGAAACCACGAATTCTTGCCAAAAAGAAATTATTTTTTGAAGAATTAATTCTAGTTGAGGCTGTCAGACAAAAGTAAGGTTTTCTTTATTTTCGAAGTTTCTGTTTTGCATATGATATTATTGCATCCGTCATTTGTGTTGTACTTGCATTTCCACCAATATCCCATGTTACAACCTTACCTTCGTTAATCACTTGTTCTGTTGCAGCAAAAATTGCATTTCGTATTTCTGTCTCTCCTAGATACTCTACCATCCAAGCTCCTGATAGAACTGTTGCAGTTGGATTTACTTTATTTTGTCCTGCAAATTGTGGTGCACTTCCATGAGCTGCTTCAAACATGGCATAACTATCTCCCATATTTGCAGAATAAATTAACCCAATTGATCCTACAAGTCCAGATGCCAATTCTGATATTATATCCATAAACAAATTGGTGCTTACCAAGACTGATCCATTGAATTGTTCTGGAGCAACTACCATTTGTTGTGCCATGTTGTCAATGTAAATTTCAGATAATTGTATGTCTGTACCTTTAATCGAATTTTGCACTTCATCCCAAAATATTCCATCTGTCTGTTTTAGGATATTTCTTTTAGTGATTGCAACCATTTTCTTCATATTGTATTTGTTTGCCCAATTTACTGCCGAATTCATAAATCTGCTACATCCTTGTCTGGTGATCTTTCTAATTGCAATTGCCGCATCATCTGTAACTTTTACTTCTAAACCTGTGTAGAGTCCTTCTGTTGCTTCTCTAAAGCAAACACAATCTAGTTTTCGATTAGGTGTTAATCTATCATATGTTTTAGTTGGTCTAATGTTAGAGTACAATTCAAATTTTTGACGTAATGTAACAGCTACACTTCTTGGAGCATCAGGTACAGGTATTGTCGTCGTCGGTCCTTTAAAACACGCATCTGTCTCTTCTAGAGTCTTCATTGTGGAATCTGGGATGTATGACTTGTCTTTTCTTCCATTTTTATCCCACTGTTCAGAACCCGCTTCACAAAGAATAATTTCTGTTTGAGAGTTGCATTCTTTTAAAACTCTGAGCATAGAGTCTACGACTTCAGGACCTATTCCATCCCCTCTCATTACTGCAGCTTTTTTGCTCAAAACTGCAAAAACTTGCTATGTTTATTATTTAATCCTACCTTGGTTTTGGATATTTATGTAGATATTATAGAGATAGTTTAATAGCGGAATTTATCAAATTAAGAAAAATGCTAATTATACAAATATCTGATCTTCATGTGGGTTCACAATTTCTTCAAAATAAATTTGATCAACTGGTTGCTGAGGTTAATCAACTTAATCCTGATGTTATTGTTGTTACTGGTGATCTTACAAATGAAGGGTTGATGCAAGAATATGATGAATGCAAGACATTATTGAAAAAATTTAACGCCAAAAAAATTATTACTATTAGCGGAAATCATGATTATAGAAACACTGGTTATCTACTATTCAAAAAATTTTTCCCCTTTGAAGCAATAAATGAATTAAGTGATGACGTTGTTTTGGTAACACTTGGAACTGCTCGTCCTGATAGAAACGAAGGTGAGGTAGGATATCGTCAAAACTTGTGGCTTGAGCGAACAATGAAAAAATACAAAAACAAAATAAAGATCTTGGCAATGCACCATCATTTAATAGCAATTCCTGATACTGGTTCTGATCAATTAACTGTAGTAGATGCAGGAGATGTTTTAAGAACTATACTTGATACTGAAGTTGATCTTGTTTTATGCGGTCATAAACATAGACCTTGGGAGTGGAATTTCGGAAAACTAATGGTTGTAAATGCTGGAACTGCTACATCTGAAAGAGTTCGGGGGTTGTTTGAAAACACATACAATATCATTACTATTTCCAACAAATCCATCAATGTTGAACTGAAAATTGTGGGTGGAAAAAGAATGAAACTTGATGATATCGTGACTAATTACCATCAATTTGGCGAAGAATGAATTTATTTACAGAAAATAGCTGATATTGCTGATATTATTACCTGATTTTCTATAGTTTCTAATGTGTATTTAGAGAAAATAGCCTACTTTGAAGATAAAGAAGTAAGAGGTTTGATCAATTAGATGAATCCTAGATGTTTGGTTTTATTTGAAAATGCCTGTAAATCTGCAAGAACATTCAGAACTTACAAATTTCTTTTGGATAAATTCCTAGTTTGGTGTCATAAAGACTATGAATCATTGTTAATGGTTTCTCCAAAAGAATTAGAAGATTTACTTCAAGATTATTGTATATTTCTTAGAACAAGGGTTGATAGTAACGAGATAAGCCCTAATTCAATTTCTGGATACTTTAATCCAATTTTCAGATTTTTAAAAATCAATCGTGTAAAGATTGACAATGATTCTATTGTCCAATTATATCCTGATAAAATAAAACTAGGTGGACATGATGCAATTACAACAGAACAAATTGTTAAATTACTTAATGCTTGTGATACTCTAAGAGATAGGGCATTAGTTCACTTTTTTTCTGCAACAGGAGCTAGACCAGAAGCTGTTTGTCAATTACAATTAAAACATATTAAAGAATTTGATGATGGTTTTAACAAAGTTATTTTGTATTCAGAAGACTTCAAACATGAAATGATTACTTTTCTTCATTTTGAAGCTGTAAAAGCATTGAAAGAATATTTTGAAGAGAGAGAATCTAATGGTGAAAGATTAACTTCTGAATCTTGGGTTTTTGGTGTGAGTGGTTCATGGAAATTAGATAGTAAATCAATGAGCTATAATGTTTTAGAAAATACATTTGATAGGCTTTGGAAACGTTCAGGAATTAAACGAGTAAAGATTGGTAATAGATATAATTTAGCCTCTACAACTTCGATTAGAAAACGATTTGATACTATTTTAGAAATGAATCCAGAAGTATCTTCTGGAGCTTCTCAGTATCTAATGGATCATACAGGGTATCTATCAGGCACACATTATAGGCGACCTACTGAGGCTCAGATTTTCAAGGCTTATCGAGCTGTAAGTGTTGAATTGATGATTAGTAATGAATTGAGAATGGAATTAGAGTTTAAGAAACAAGAGAATTTAATTAGTAAAAAAGAATCTGAAAAAGATAGTCGTATTTGGGAATTAGAAAAAAGATTAGAAAATACTGATAAACTTCTTAGAGTAGTTTTATCTAAATTAGAATCTTAATTGAAGTTACAACTTTTAGTCACAAAATCAAACAAAACCGTTCTTCATGGTAATTACAATTTCATATACTTCAATTTGCCGATTGAATGGTCTGTTTGAATTTGATAAATCTCAAATTACAGGGTTCTATGTCTTGTTTGGAAACGCAATAGTTGCAATAGGATTTTTCCTATTGCAATAATTTTTAATCCTTAGGATGCTGTAAATATTTTTTTGGTAATGGATAAGGCATTTGTAATGACGTTCTAGAAATTTCTTTACATTTTGCACAAGTGTAAGATATGTATGGATTGTTTAATTGATAGTTTATTGATCCATCTGAATTTGGATATGAAGCCCACATAGGTCCAATTTTCTCTTTCACACTATATCTTTTAGAACGACAATGCCAACAAGTGAATGGATGTTCTCTTTGATGTTTTGGTTTTTCATGATAGCCTATTGTTTGTCTTTCTTTTTCCTCTTCTATTTCGATTTGTTTTTTCAATTTTTGAAAATATGGGGTAATCGAATCTATTATTCCACATTTCACACAAATCTTACCAATAGGTTTCTTAGATTTTGAAGTTGATTTTGGTTCAGTTATGTAAACACTTACCATTTTTTTGTGACAAATATTACATTTCATCTTATTCTCAAAAAATAGGCTACTTTGCCTATTAAGTATTCTATAGTTTCTACATTAACTTGAATGGAAATAGCCAAAAACCTAGTCGAAAAGATGACATTTCTTGCGTTCAATTAAGCAAGGATACAAAGGAAAAACTTGACAAATTAGGCACAAAAAAGGACACTTACGAATCCATCATTCTAAGTTTGATGGATCCCACAGGTGCCAAAAAACAAGGTGAAATCGCAGAGGAGGAAGATTCTGATGAATGAAAGTAACCAAAATTCATTTTTTGAAAATATCGACCCTAAGAAAAAACCACAAAGACCTGAACAATTTCTAGAAGATTATGATGACAGTATAGATGAAGATTGTTCGTCATGTGGTAATCATATTAGAGTTCATACAACTAGAGAATTAGTTGCATGTGCATTAAATGAATTAAGAGGAGATATCATAAATTGAGTTTTTGTTCCTTATGTAATACAATGTTAATTGATTCACAACAATCTACTAGATGGATTCACGACATTGTTTTTCATAGAGAATATTGGGAAAAACAGAATGAGGATTTAACAAAAGAACAGGTTATGGATACTATCTGCATAATCATACGAAGATTTTATTTTTATGGAAATGACTCAATTAACACTACATGAAGATTGGTATCTACTGCCAGAAAAGCGAAGTAAAGACACTATAGAACCTAAAGCAATATTTACAAAAAAACAATTAACAGATAAACAAAAATCTTGGTTAAAATCACATGATGAATCTAATTGGCAAGATATTGTATTGACTCAGGATTACAAAACGCCAAAAGGATTTTTAAAAAAACTTGTTTGGAGATTACCTGGAACATTTGAAAGAAAAGACACTTGTGGTCAATGGATAACAAAAGGATGCGATAACGTCTTTGGTCATCCTGAAAATAAAAAGTTTGTAAGACATTCAAAGCGTTCTTGCTTTCGTTCAAAGTGTGAATATTGTTGGCTTGAGAAATGGTTAGCAAGAGAATCACACAGAGCAACTACAAGAATTGAAAATTATGTTAAAGTTTTCAAACATCTTCAATTTGCAAGACACCCAAAATTTCAAAGAAAATATCTCAATCCAATTCATGTTATCGTATCCCCATCATGGAATGACAAATTCATTTCATTTGATCAGCTCAAAAATAAGGCTAGAAAACTGATAGAACATGCTGGAATTGAGGGTGGTTTGATGATTTATCACCCATTTTCATTAGATGAAAAAACAGGTCAATGGGTCACTAGACCTCATTTTCATGTAGTTGGTTTTGGTTGGATAATCAATACAAGGAAAATATCTGATTCTGATGGGTGGGTAATCAAAAACAAAGGCTTGAGAGATTCACTTCATTCCACTATCTATTATCAACTATCTCATGCAGGAGTATCTGATGATGTCCATTCCATCACGTGGTTTGGTTCCTTAGGATATAGGGCAAAGTATGCAGATAGATTCAAAGTTGAGGAAGATGATGAAACGGATTTTTGTGATTATTGTGGTTGTATGCTAGTAGATTTTGAATTTGTAGGACAGGGAGAGCCACCAGATTATGAATTTGTAGGATTAGTAAATTCAAAAGATTGGAAAGCAAAAGAAACTCTAGAGCAAGCTGTAGATAAAAAAGAAATGACAAGAAACAACATCAAAAACAGATACAAAAATCCAAGAAAAGATTTCATCAATGATGGTCAAGGAATTGGTTCAGATTATTATCGATTCCTTGAAAATATTAAACTAAAAAATAGAAAGTCATTAGACCATTATCATTATTTTTCCACCGAATTTTTAGAAAAAACTGCCAAATCATTTATACCGTCATATGTCTTATCTCTTGCGAGGAGATTATAATTGGATAAGTCACAAATAGAAAGTACTATCTGTGAAATTCAATGTAATTGTATATCTGAAAGTAAAAAAGGATTCCAACCCTTTGGTGAAAATCACTTTCAGATAACTTGATAGAAATAGAAAGAAAAACTCGATTCCAAATCGAGAAGTAACTGGCTGTTACGCTTTCTGTTTCATCAAGCCTCATTAAAAACACTTCGTAATAGATACAGTATTTTCAAACTTGAAAAAAATGTACGATTTGTTTTCTGGCTAGATTAATTCAATTTGGATTATTTTCCCCTTAATTCTTCAAGAAATTCATCAAGTTCAATAAAGGCATCATTGATGATATCCGTCTTTTTTTCTAGAATATTTTTTTTTATTATTGCTTGTTCTTCATTTGGAGTAGAATTCATTAGTTCATTAATTTGGATATTTTTTGAATTTGCTTTATCTAGTAGTGTTTGCCATTCATTGGATCTACCAAAATTATGCCATAATGCCCCAACTGCAACATGAATGGATAAACACAGGTAATCAAATGATTTTAATCCTATTACCTTTTCCTCCGTAGTTAAATTTGCAAATTTATCTTTAAAAAATTCAAATCTAAAATCAAATTGTTTTAATCCTTTCTCAAAAAATTCATAGATGTATTTTTCATTTTCTTCAATATCGAAATGAACGGTATAAAATGCCATCATCTCTTTTCCTCTAAGTCTTTCTTCTCGTTTTACCTTCCCTAATTCTACAGATTCATCAATTGCATTGTAAGCAGTTTGTTTAGTCATATCCCCTTCCTTCATTAGTCGTTTAGCAAGTTCAGTTCTCCTAAGCCTTCCTAAATTTTGTAAAATTTCAACAACTTTTTCAATTCTATCTATGCTTGTCATCACTACTCTTACGACTATCTACTATTACTAGACTATTTTCATTAAAGTTGGTCTAGACCAAGTTTGCTCAAAGTTGTCTATATCATTTCTAATCTGATATACATTACATGTATCCAAGAATTATAGAACCACGGCCTACAGTGACAGAACTAATAAAAAATCGAGAATATTGGAAAAATAAAACTATAACATTTCGAGGTAAGAAAATAGTGTATGATCAAGATATTAGAACAGGAATATGCTATTTTTGTAAAAGAGCAGGCAACCCCCAATATTCAGGACCTACATATCTCCATCATGTGATATATGATAATTCAAATCCACTTGCTTGGACAGTAGAAGTATGTGGTAAATGTCATTATAAAGTAGATAAAAATAACAAAAGAATACTCGATAATCGTTATGGAAGAAGATAGAGATATTGTTTTTCTAAACCCTTCATAATTGAATACCTATATTCAATAAAAAATACATTGACGTCATAATGGAATTAAGAACATCTGATCAATGGATGAATATGGTTTTTAGTCTACCTTGTTGGAGAGGTCAAGGAAAATTCAAAACAATGTGTAAAAACATCAAAAAATATGTAGAACATGACTTCTATTTTGAAGGTAATCAGCCAAACACACAAGCTTATGACATAATTTGGATTTTAATGAAAAAATATTATACAGTGGAATCCAAACCGATGAACCAAAAGGAATTAAGAAAAAGCTTAGGTATGAGAACTGGAACTAGAAATAGAAAAAATTATGAAAAATTCAGAGATAAGGTAATCAACATTTATGAAAATTTTGATGGATATAGTACAAATACTAATGTTCGTTTTACACAAAATTAAATTTTAAATTCTCTGTCTTTGGAAATTAGAATTTTTATTCATGATTTTGAAATATAAAAATCCATGCCTATTTCATGAGATGTATATACTAGTTTTACCGTTATATATTGAGAATACGCGACCCCCTCGATTTAGCTAAGATACTCAATTGAGTGGAATCGAGGGGAGATTCTCATATTATTCACTCTGAATCATAAAGAGATTTAATGTTTCTTAATCAAATGTTTTCCTAACTTACGTCATGCCAAGTCTTACCATCATCATAACTTACTCTTACATTTTTTGCTTGAGTTCTTGCTAAAATCATTGGTTTCTTCTGTTCTTTTTCCATTTCCAATCCTTCTTCATATGCTTGGATATCTCTCTCGATTGAATCTCTAAGACTTTCGGACATACATTGACCCTCATGATTACACATCTCTTGGAATTTCTCAAAAGTTTCTTTGTCCAATTTTGTAGATACTGTTTTCATAAACTTGTATAGGATTGGTAGATCAAAAAGACTTTGGTTTACTCACAATCTATCACAAATAGACTATGGTAGACCTGTAGACCTACAAATAATATCAGAAAAAGTTTGACTTATTTACAGATTAATTCAAGGCAGTCTGTGCGGGGATCGCCTAGCTTGGTAGGGCGTGGGATTGCTAATCCCATGTCAGCAATGACCCGTGGGTTCAAATCCCTCTCCCCGCGCCATAAAATTTCATTATCTAAATGAGAAATATTCTCTGATAGTTTATGGCATGCCACAAACCAATAATTATACAATAATACTATTGATTTAGCAAATTAAATACGCAAACACACAAAACCGAAGAAATCCATTGTATATCTGCATCCATTACAGTCCTAGATGTTTTATCTCCAATAGTTGTAATTTTTTCTTCAAATTTTCTTAAAGTGATTTGATGATAACAACACATAACCTAAACCGAATGGGTATCTTTTCCATTTTTTTACTCTTACTGCCTGTAATTGTCATTCCGTTATCTTTTGCTGAGGTGAAAGTTGATGACAAAATGTGCAAGCAAATGTATGTTAGATACAAGGAGATGGGAAGTCTGAAATTTCAAGAAAAATATAAGGACAGACAATCTATATACAATTGTATAAAACTTTACAAAAATTCAGATTGGAATTTTGTCGGAAAAACTAAAATTGATAAATATTATTCAAATCTTGAATTACTATCTCACAATAAAATGGGTAAAAAAGCTGATGTTAAGATATTATATTCCATTTCTACAGACTCTGAAAAGTTTTTAGTTAAATTCAAAGCATGTACAGATACTACAATTCTAAAACCTGCTTTTCTAATACAGTCAAAATCTGAACAATATATTGGGATCACTGACAAAATTCTAAAAAAGGACACATGTAATGATTACAGGACATATGTAAATGCCAAGTATCAATCAGATATCAAAATAGAGAATATTTTGGATTTATCAAAATACGTACATGTTAAATCTGGTAATCTGAGAATTTGATTTTCTCTAAAAATTACTTAAATTATTCTATCTGAATTAATTTCTAAGCAAAAAATTACTCAGTACTCAAAATTTTATATTTTAATGACTTTATGTGTAAGATATCTTCTCTTAATTTTATTATGTTCTGTGATATGTCATCTGCCTTTTGTGCAAAGTCAGTAGGACGAGGTTTGATGTTAATTAAATCATTAAGGGATCTTTTTACTTCTGAGAATTGTTTATTTAATTCATCAAGTTTTTTATCTAAATCATCTATCTGTTGGGCTTTTGCACCGCTATCTTCATATCTTATTTGTATGGTATTTGGATCACTGGCACTTATCTTAGTTCCAGAAACCAAACAAGAGTTTGGAGATATTTTATCACCTAATTGAGTTGTCTTTGATTCTAAATCTGAACTTATTGTAATTATGGGAATTCTCAAAATTTCTTTTCCTGTACAAGCTTCAAATGCAATATCGTAATTGTTTTTTATTGGATTGTCATATTTTGAAATAATTTTAACAGTCATTCCTTCTGATGCTTTTCGTGGAATTGGTGGTGGTATCTTTAAAGTATCTTTAGTAGTTGTAGGTGTAAGATTCAATGATAATAGATATGAATTAAGTTCATCGCGTACATCGTTGGTCTGTTTTCTTAGTTTGGAAATCTGTTCAATTGTTGAACTTACTTCAGATGATTTTTCAGATTTATTCTTAATTAATTCTGAAAGATTTTTTCTTTGAGTTTCAAGCTCAAGTTGTAAATTATTAATGGTTAACGTTAAATCATTAATTTTTTGAGAAACTGTACCCTTGTTGATTAACTGTATTGATATTGATTCTGGATTACTAGCTTGAATCTGTCCAACGGATATTTGGCATGACTTTGCTTCAACGTTATTTGCAAGTTGGATTTGTTTTTTCTCGACATTTGATTTAAGTTCAATTACTGGGGATTCGATAGATTGCGATATAGAACAAACATTGAATATCACATCATATACTGGAATTTGTGATTTACCCGTTTTTGTAAGAGACTGAAAAGTAGATTCTATTTTAACGGAACCAACTTCTTGAAGTGTTGTTTTTTCTTTCTTTTCAAACTGCTTTAGATCAAAATCTGAAATCATATATCTTTGTACTAATTTTTTTACTGATGAAATCTTTACGCATGAAGGAGTTTCATGTTCTAGTAAATATACACGCATGAATCCTTCTTTGCATGAAATATCTTCTAAATCAATCCCGAAAGATAATTGCTTTTTTGGTGATACTACATCAGCGTATGACGTTGAAAATAACAATCCTGCAAAAGTAAATACTATAACAATTAGAAATAATATCTTTAAATTCAATACTCACTTATGCTTTATTTGATTATTAAAAGTTACATATCAATTATTTGAGTATGTTTGTCTTATTTAGTATGATTCTTTAAGTTTGAATTGTAATTATCTTTTTTTCAATAAGAAACTGCAACCCAAGTAAAAAATCATCTTCTGTAATTGTTTCATTTGAATACCATGTTGCAGTATTCTTAAACCATGATGGGATGTTGTTATCTGAATTTTTTGTTTTTATTATATCGTCATTCAGTAAAAGTATCTTTTTTTGAATTAATTCTGTAATTCCTGAAGTAAATTGCGAATCTGTTATTTCTCCTGTGGCCCATAGTTGAGCATATTGTTTAATCCAACTAGGCATCGTAGGTCTAGTTTTTTCAGATATGCCCACAATATCAAAAATTGTTTTATCAGGAAATTGCGAATCAAACCATACTCTAAATCTTGGTTCATTTGAATATCTATCTACATAATATTGTGGAGATAAATCATTATCAGGAAATCCAGAAATATCTGTTAATTTGTACCCTACTACTTCTTGAATTCTATATTCGGGAAATGAAGTATCAAATAATTTTTTAAAATCTGAATCATTATTATACAAATTAATATAATAGTTTGGAGAAAGCATGGGATCTGGAAAATTTGATATTGAAATCTTTGATTTAGGTTTTTGCGATTGGATTATTTCTTGAGTATGTTTTGTTTGTTCAGATTTATTTTTTTCAGTTGTATTGGTAGTAGAAAAATTAAAAATCTTTTCAAATTTTTCACCACCATATGCAATAATTACAGTGTATGATCCTGCTTGTTCCCATTTAGGACCGACTGCATCAATATCTGTTGAAAATGATCCTGATTTTAAAGGAAAAAATTGCTTTATTGCAACTAAATCTGAAATACTACGAATCTGAACAACAATAGGCACATTTTCTTCATAAACAACTATTCCTGAAATTTTAATTTTATCTCCAATTATGTATGACTTTTTATCTAAACTGACATATGATTCTGCAAAACTAGCTACTGGATATATTATAACTCCAATTATTAAAAATAATGCAAAAATAATCTTTATATCAAAAACATCTTTTTTATTTTTCATATAGCATTAAATTTGGCGTTTGTTGTCAATAAACTAAACGATTTTGATTGTTCTAATCTTATATGTATATCTGATATTACATAATTTTTGATAAGTGGCTTGATAATTTTTTTATCTAAACTTAAACTGAAAAATATTGTAACAATTATGACTATACATCCTAAAATTATTAATACATACATGTTCATTGATTCCATATCTGGTATCAGTCAGTTCTAATCTTATCAATATTACATGTTGGATTAAATTCTAAAATGTACATTTTTATGGTTTTTATCATAAATTTATCTTTGTAGATTATTATATGCTGATACATATTGATTTGTGGCATGCCATCAATCAAAGAACAAGGTGCAATTTATGGGAATCTTTCAGCATACAAACAATACACTAGGCCTACAGCACATCGTATTTTTGGGCAATATTCGTACCGAAATAGAAAAGGTCCAAAACATCATGAAAATGTGCAGAGATTACTTGAGATTCTAGCAGTAAATGGTAAACTCACTACATGGGGTATGGCAAAAACACATCTTTCAGACTCTTCTAATATTAGAACACAAGAAAAAGACTATCGTAGACTATTAGTTGGAAGAATGGCTAGAGGAAAACATACTATGGGTTTGTTAGATGTTGGTCTAGTAGTAAAAGATGGAAAAAATATTCAAAAAGCACCATCTGATCTTTACCGATTGTCTCTTCATGGAATACTATATTGTCTTGATGTGATGAATTTATCAGAAAAAGATATTGAAAAGATGGCAGAAAAATATGCCAATGTATTGCCACAAATTTTTGGAAAATGGAATTATATAAAATCTATTATAGGAAATGATACAGACCGATTAAAGACATTGGCATCTGGAATGTTTATGGATAATATTCAAATCTCTAATATTACATCTCTGCCAATTTATGAATTGATGACATACATTAATGTAAAATATCAAAATAATTTTGAGCAGATAAACGAAGAAGATCTTGCCAATCAGATATCCTATTGGTTTTATACTAATCTTTTAATCTCATCCAAGAAATCAACTAATAATACTAAGCAATGGAAAAAATTACTAGATAATGATCCTGAATTAAAAAAATGGTACTATAAATTTGTCGATGAGGCAATATCGTTTTATACAAACAGATTCAAACAAATTAAGAAGCTTAAATCCTAAATATTTTTTGAGATAATATTTTCAAGCTGTTCAATAGTATATGGTTTTGAGATTGTATCAATTAGATTAAGGCTTTTTGCTTTGGTGTGTTTTTTCTCATCATGTGCATATGCTGTTATTAGAATTACTTTGGCATTGGAGTCATATTGGTTGATCTTAAAAAATGCGTCATATCCATCCATAATAGGCATCCTTACATCCATTAAAACCAGATTTGGGTTAGTTTCTTTGTATTTTTGAACAGCTTCAACACCATTTTGAGCCATTACTACATCATATCCTGCACTTTTTATCAAAAATACAGTATTTTCTAAAAGATCTACGTCATCATCAACGATAAGAATGATCTTTTTTTTATCCATTGTAAAGTATGTTGGTTTTCTGTTAAAATCTCTTACTGATTTTTTGTCTTTTTTGGAAGTATTATTGTAAATGTGGTTGGATTGTTATGAGCTGAGATGGTTCCACCATGTTGTTCTATGATATTTTTACATGATGAAAGACCCAAACCTGTTCCTTTTTCCTTGGTTGTGAAAAGTGGTTCAAACACTTTATCTAATATTTCTGATGATATATTTGGTCCAGAATCGGATATTTCTATTTTAACACTGTCATTTATGATCTGTGATTTTATGTCTATACGTCCTTCTACATTGCCAATTGCTTGAATTGCATTTAAAATAATATTTGTAAAAACGGTTTCTAATTTTTTTGTATCGGATAAAATTATGAAATCTGAATCTGTTATTTTTAATTTAATATTATTTGGTATTTCTAAGGAATCAATTGACTCGTTTATGATATCTGTTATTCTTTTTTCAGATAAATTCAATGGAGTGGTTCGTACAAAATTTAAAACATCATCTATTTGATGTGACATGCGAAATATCGCTCTATCCATTCTCTGCATCGCCTTTTCTATTTCAGGATCTGCGTTGATTATTTGTTTTTGAATTATAGTTGCTGATGTCTTAATTGTGGCAAGTGGGTTTTTTAGATCATGTGCCATACTTGCTGAAAGCTGGCCAATTGCTCCTAGTCTTTCATTTTTCATCATTGCATGGGATTCGGCTAATTTTTTTTCAGTTTCAATTAATTTTTTAAGATCTTGACCCATCGCATTAAATGAATTACCAATCATGTTAATCTCCATAATTTTAGAACCTTTGAAATTTGAGTCAAAATCTCCTCCTGAGAACTGTTTTGCCATTTTACTTAACAGCCGTAATGGATTTGAAATAAAATATGATAAAACAAGCCCAATCATTACTGATGATACCATTCCCAAAATTGATATTACGAGAAAAGAATTTTTCAGATCAACAAATTCTTCGGTAAATGATGAACTAGATTGGTCAACTACCGATGTCCATCCAAACCCTTCAAATTGTTTATACCCTGTAGATTTTGCATATGAGATGAAAATAGGTTCATCTGCATTATTAGAAATATCTATAGTTCCTACATCCTTCAAAGGTTGAATTAAATCAAAATAAGAAACAGCTTGAGATTCTCGGAAATCTTGAATTCCATTTGAGTATATCGTTTGCCCTTTTTCATTAATTAGTAATATTGATCTGTTTTGTAAATTGAGAATTTCTGCATCATTGATAAATTCATGAATTAAATCAATCAATGTTAATGAAACTCTAAGTACTCCTAAAAATTCACCATTTTCATCATCTATTCTCAAACCTATTATTGTGATGTAATTTTTAGATTTTTCATCATATTCTGTTTCTCCTATGTATGTTCCTTTTGACTTTGATTCTTGCCACCATTTTTCATCATCGTGTCTATAATCTGATGTTTCAGAATCTATTGCAACGTTTGCACCATAGATATTTGTAATGTATAATTCTGATACAACATCGTAATCATATTCCGATTTATAGAAATTTATTACATCGGTTAACTCTGATATCAATTCAGTGTTCACAGTTGGTGAAATAAACGGTTGATCTTCAATATTGGTAAGAGGATCATGTTCTTTCATTATTTTTTCTACTTGTTGTCTATGAAGAAATTCTTGATTAGATTTCACTAATGACTCTTGAATTATTGGAAGTTTTGTTAACTGTCTAAAATCTTCAATTCTTTTATCGATATATTCATCAAGATCTTGCATCATGTTAAATGCAAATCCCTCATTTCTTGTTGTAAGTAACTTATTTACCTCTTGAATTGATATTGAAAATGAATAATATCCATAAACGCCAAAAATTAGAAAAATTCCAAATGTTCCTATAATTAACATTGTAGATAATTTCAATGAATTCACATCAAGTCATTCAGTGATTTAAACTGTTTTAAAAATAATCAAAATCAAGGCATGCCACAAATTCTAAGTTATTGTCTAATAACAAACTGTGAAATATGATTTAATGAGTCACATAGAAGAACAAAATCAAAGACTGGTTTCAAATAATCGTCATTCTCCTCAATTACCAGACTCCCCAGCATTTGAAAACAGACCAGAAAACAATTTTGTCTCTTCTAATTTCCCATGTAATTTTTTGTATGCATGTGAAAACTGTGATGGTCCTTTGGCTCCCATAGCTGTATGCTTGGTTTGTAAAAGAGCATCTATTAGAAAATGTCTTCATTGCCAAAGGAACATCATCACAGGTACTCATTTATCCTGTGATACTTTGATTTCTTTTGCTAAAAGTAAATTTCATACTCATCAATTCTCTGAGGAGGTGAATTTATGAATAAAAAAATAATCTTCTTTACATTAGCTGCATTAGTAGGTTCGTTAGTTATAGCTCCACTGCAAAGCACAGAAGCTGCACCATATGTTGGCGGTGATGGATCTATTAGTAAATACTTGACTAAAGTCAAAGTTGAACAATACAAGAAGGGTTCACCATATTGGAGCTATATAGTAAAAGCGTGTGCTACAGATTACCCATTAGCTGTTGCTATGATTGATCTTAAATCAGATGTAGAAAAAGTAACACTTGGTGTAAACAATGTCATTCCAAAAGGACAATGTTCTTACTATGGTGCTGTGATGAAAGCAAATGATGGTAAAACACTCGGTGCAACATTGATTCTCAAAACTGATGCACTAGCAGAGGCTCAAAACATACTATCTAAATTATCATCTACTACAAAAAAGGATACATCAATCAAAAGACTAATGGAACTTTACACCTCATTAGGATTCATTCCTAGATTGTAAATTTTCTGAATCTTTTTTTCCTTTTCTATTTTTTATCGACTCTTCAATTTTTAATATGATGAAATTGACAAAAATCTAAGATGTCTAGAATCTTTGATTAATTGATATTTTTCATAGATGGCTGGTTATTTTTGTATTGAATTCAGGCCTGTTTGGAATCCCCTTTAGGCGTTGAAAAATTAAACTTAATAGACCGATTTCAGAGGTAAACATATGGGACGTAGAAAAACTCAGAAAATCATACGTAGTGGTCCAAAAAATGCAACTACTGGTATGTGTCCTTTATGTAAGACAATTGGTAAGGTATTCCTTCTTGGTCCTCCTGGGCAAGAAAGAGGAAAATGTGAGAAATGTCGCCAGGAATTTGAATTATAGTTACAAAAAACTAACCAGCCCATCAAAATATTTACCCATAACTTTTTAAGACAATTTTTTTATGATAGATAATCATGAGTTCAGAAGCAGAAACAATCTATGAGCGAGTAGCAAAATTAGAAGATGAAATTGCATTACTTAGAAGCGAAGTTGATATTCTTAAAAGAGCATTAAGAAACAAGATTGCACGACATGAAATATCAATGATCAAAAATGGACAAGATATTAGTTCTATTATTGATTAGTTTTTTGTTTTAATACTTCTTATTAATTCTAAAATAAAATCCACGTCTTCTGCATTTGGATTAATTTCTAAATATCGATTCAAATATTCCAACGCTATATCTGAATTCAATAATCTTTCTTCTAGTATTCCTTTATCTCTTATGTCATCTGGTGAATTTGGTTCAACAGCTAATACCATATTTGTACATCTTAGTGCTTTATCATAAACAAAAGATTGGACATATGAATTTTTTAAATTTCTTGCTAATCTCACAAGAATTTGTTCATGACCTATTTCATCAAGGAATTCTGGTTTGAATTCCAATTCACCCCCAAAATTTTCATCTAAAATGTCTTGAAGGTCATCTACATCTAATAATATTCCATCATTAAAAGGATCTAAAACCATTTCTTCATTATATTTTACCAATATGTGACTTGGAAATCCAACGATTTTAAGATCTAATCCAATAAATTTTGCAATCTCAACATATAGTATCGAGATAGTTATTGGAAGTCCTGATTTTTTATCAATTACTTCATTTAAAAAATTATTTTTTGGATTATAGTAATCATCAGTATCGCCACCGTATCCTAAATTTTGAAAAAGATGTTCATTTAAAATTGAAACTTGATATGTAGGATTTTTTACGTCGCTAATGGATTCTTTTAATGACTTTCCAATTAATGCAATCTTTTGAATATATTTTTCAATTTCTAGATCAGGATATTCTAGAATTTGGGCAAATTTGAGACACTTCTCAACTAAATTGAAGTTTGGGTTTTTTGCAAATGAAAGCCATTCAGCTACCAAGGGATCAAATTTTTCTGGCAATTGTTACTGTTTTATCCTGTTCAAGTATAATTGTGGCTCTTTTATCTCTCTTGTATTTGGTGGGTACTCAATTAATTTTTTGAATGAGTTCTTTCCTAATCTTTCGTAGATTATTTTTGTAAAGTCTTTTCCCATGCTTTTTCGAACCTGATATGACGAGAAATCTGTGCCCATGAAGGTGGTCAGATAATTCTGAAAATCTTGATCATCTTTTAAGATATTTTCTATTGCAAATCCTGCCATTCCTTCCATTAACGTAAAAGCTGCATGATGTTGTTGAATTGGATTTAGCCATTTTTTATAAATATCTAACAATTGAGGAATTGCGTTTAAAATTTTAGGATCAATCTCTACATGTGTAAATGTCATTACATCCGGACCAATCTGCTCAATCAAAAAGTGATCAGGATTTAAAAAGAAGAACAGATTTGCTTTTTTTGCAAATGGAAAATCATCAGGAACAGCTTGAAGTTGTAAATACTCTGATAGATTATTTACAGTTTGATTATCCAATTCTAAGATTATTGTTGCCAATTCTTCATTAATTAGATTGACTTGGGTTGCAGCCTTTTTGTTTAATTGATGTAGATTTTCTTGGGTTGAATGGATTAACTCTTCAAGTACAGTCATTTTAACAGCTCCCAAATAACCTGAATTTACATTTGCAAATCTTGATTCATAAGGTTCTCCTTGTTTGTGTAAGATGATTTGTGGGTATCTGGAAAGTACAAATTTGTTTAGATAAATTGTAGAGTCTAGATAATCTCCATATGTTGTTGATATTTTTGAGATATATTGTATGGCATAAGTAGAATAGACAAGATATTTTGCAGTATCTTTTTTCATCAACTCTGCAATTTTATTAAGATCTTCATTTGCAACTGCATCAAATAATTCTCTTACAAATGCTTTTGATTTTTCATCTGAAAATACTTTTTCACCTTTTAATTTTTTTAACTCAATTAACTCTGGAAATTCTAATTTTAAATTATCTGCTATTTCCATTCCTAAAAATTCCTCAACTTTTTTCTTTAATGTTGAATATGCTTGATTAGATATGTCTTCTAATTTCTCAAATTTAACTTTCTGTGAGAGATCCTCTTTTGCCAAGTTTGCTAGTTTAGCAATCTCTTTTTCCTCATTGATTTCTACAGATAATTGACCAAATAATGCCTCTGCAAATTCTTCAAATTCTCCCAAATCGCATAAAATCTTCCAAATACTCCATTTAACATTATTCCTCTATTGTGCCTAAAAGAAATTATTAGTTCCAAATTGTTTGGATTGGTATACAAAAATGCATGAATTCAGTCTTGATTTTCTTAGATGTGTTAGATGTGGCTCAAAGTTAGATCTTGATGTATTTAAAAAAGAAACAGAAATCGAAGAAGGTATTTTGGAATGCAAAAAATGCCTGTTAAGATTTCCAATAATTAATAAAATTCCGATTCTTTGGGATGATTTTTCAAAATATCTCTCTGAGAGAATTATGTTGGGAGGGAAATTATTTAATTGTGCATCTGATGAAAAAATGAAAAAATTTCTCAAACATTCATTGTCAAATTGTATACAAAAAACTGACGATAGAACATTACTTGAAGAGAGATGGAGTAGAATCTATCAAAATAGCCAAAAATCAAAATTTTATTCCAATATTAAAAATGAATTAGATGCATTGCCAAAATCAAAACTTGTGTTAGAATATGGGTGCTCTGTTGGAATTATGTGTAATTATCTTGCAAATACTAATCAAACCGTATTCGGAATTGATAGATCTTTCAGCGCATTAAGTATAGCAAAAAAAACATCTAAAGATAATTTGGATTATTTTGTGGCTGATTTTCTATCTGATGTTTTTGGTAAGACAAAATTTGATTTGATTTTGGCATTAAATGTTTTAGAATTAGTAGAACCGATAGATTATCTAAAACAAGTCTCTGGACAAATTCATGTAGGTACGTTTGTAATATCTGATCCTTATGACTTTGACAGAGGTAAAAATTCTGTTAAAAAATTCCTTGATGAATCAACTTTGAGATCAATCTTGGAGGAGTTGAGGTTTTCTATTACTAAAAAGACAAAAAAACCTTCTTTTCTTACTTGGAATTTGAAACTAAACTCACGCTCAACTTTAACCTATAAAGTAGATTTGATAGTGGCAAAAAAACTATCATAATAAAACATTTAACAAATCATGAATTGTCTCTCTGTCAAGTATTTAATTTTTAGATACATTTGAAAATCTGAATTTGAAATTCTTACCTTATATTCCAGTTATGATCTAATTGATTAGTATGATTGGGTTATTAGGTGATAAAAAAACTAATCTTGTACATCACTTAGATAGTTTGAAAAAGGAATGTAAAATAAGTGAGATGAAAGTAACTGATAGACAATATTTTACTCCTGATACACTGGAAAACGCAAAAAGTCAAAACTTCTCTCCTTGTGAGTGGTGTATTTTAAAACAATAATACTTTCAATTTTTTCATATTTCTTTTAAAATCATGTTAAAATAGAATTGGATATAATTTGGGAAATTGGTTTTATACTTTTAAGAAAATTATGTATTATGAACAAATTGATAATTGTTGCATTAGTTGCAATAATTGGAATAGGAGTGGCATATGCAATTTCTCCGTACTTTACAAGCAGTACTATAAATGAGGCATTGCCTAATTCTGCAATTCCATTAAAAATGGAAGATACAACAATGAAAGACGAATCCATGATGAAAGACGAATCCATGATGAAAGACGAATCCATGATGAAAGACGAATCCATGATGAAAGACGAATCCATGATGAAAGACGAATCCATGATGAAAGACATGAAAATACAAACATACGCAGGCACGTTTGTTGGTGTAGGTGATGGAATACATGATGCGCAAGGAATGGTAAGAACAATTCCATTACATGATGGAAATAATGTCCTACGATTAGAAAATTTCAAAGCAACTAATGGCCCTGATTTGTATGTCTATTTGTCTACAGATAACAAAGCATCCGAATTTGTTAGTCTTGGTAAGCTCAAAGCAAATAATGGAAACCAGAATTATGACATACCAGAAAACACAGATCTTGAAAAATATAGTAAAGTTTTGATTTGGTGTAAGGCTTTTGGGGTTCTCTTTGGCAATGCCGATTTATCCCCTCAATAATTTTTTTAATTTATTGTCTCTCTTTGAATACATAATTTTAGTTTGAAATACATTTTGTTTAATCTATACAAGAACATGTTTTAATTTGATAACGTCAAAGTATCTCTGTGCTTAAAATCTTCTTTTTTATTATTGGTATTTTTTCTTTAGGCTTTATTTCATTTTCATCTGCTCAAGAATTTCCAGAACTTGGCATTAAAGTAGAAACAGTCGCAGAAAACCTGAAAATTCCATGGGAAATTGATTTTGCTCCAGACGGTAGAATTTTCTTTACAGAGAGAATTGGTAATTTGAAAATAATTGAAAATAATCTAGTTTCCGAACCTATAATTTCATTAAAAGTATCTGGCTCTGAAGGAGGATTACTTGGATTAGCTTTAGACCCTGATTTTGAAGAAAATCATTTTTTGTATCTATATTATAGCTATTCAGATTTTTTTGATATCTATAACAAAGTTGTCCGTTATGTTGAATCTGATAATAAACTATCCAATGAAACAATTTTACTTGATAAAATTCCTGGAAGTCAAATACACGATGGAGGAAGAATAAAGTTTGGTCCTGATGGAAAACTCTACATTACAACAGGCGATGCTGCAAATTCTCAAACGGCTCAAAATCTAGATTCTTTAGCCGGTAAAATTTTAAGAATTAATTCTGATGGCACCATTCCTGAAGACAACCCATTTCCAAATTCGCCTGTCTATTCTTTAGGGCATAGAAATCCACAAGGAATTGATTGGTATCCAGAAAGCGGAATTTTAGTTGAAACTGAGCATGGTCCATCTGGTGAACGAGGAAATGCTCATGATGAAGTTAATGTAATATTCCCTGGTAAAAATTATGGTTGGCCCATCATTGTAGGTGATGAGACAAGTGAAGGCCTTGTAAATCCAATTTTACATACTGGTGATGATACATGGGCTCCATCTGGTTCCGTATTTTATAATTCAGATAAAATTTCTGAATGGAATGGAAAATACTTTATCGCAACATTACGTGGAAATCATTTGAGAATGTTGGACTTAGATTTGGAAAATAATTTAGTCATTAGTAGTAATGCATTGTTTGATGGAGAGTTTGGTCGTTTACGTAGCGTGAATATGAGTCCCGATGGATATTTGTATATTCTAACTAGCAATCAAGATGGTCGAGGGGCACCAGCACGTAATGATGATCGAATTTTACGAATTATTCCATTAGAATCTAATATGCAAAAAGGAGATAACACTCTTTCACCTTTAAAACAACTCAAATCAGGAATTTTACCTGAAAACATCTCTTGTAAGGACGGATTGGAATTAATTTTTAAGATTAATTCATTCCATCCTGCATGTGTTAAATCCGAAAGTATTACAAAATTAGTTAATCGTGGATATTCTAGTAATCTTGACTAAATTTCTTGGTATGACTAGTATCGCTATCAACTATTTCTCGAACTTTTCTTTCTAGAGCAACTATGTGTGAATCTCTACATCCCTGAGAGCAAAATTTTGTATTTTCCCCTTCAAATGGTTTACTGCAATGCATACAAATTAATTTCAATAATATCTACTTTCAAATGATGATTTTTGATTCCATTATTATTCTATTTGTTTAAGAAAAGCCTAATTGATACTAAGGATTGCTATTTAAAATTTTTATAGAAAATTTTATCATCTAGAAAGTTTTCTTATAATTATGGAAATTCAACAAGCAGTTGAAAAAATTTTAAAGATCAGTCCATCTGTCAGAATTGTCAGTTTGTGTGATCTGAAAGGCAAATTGGTATTTTCTGCTCGTTCAAAGAAAGTACAGATTTTGGTCTCAAAGAAACAAAGTTTGGCATCATTAAAAGCTGCAGCATATGACTGGAAACAAAGAAAAAAATTGTTGAAATCACTTGGACCATGTAAATACGTAGTTGCAGAATATGATAAAGTCAAGAGGATAGTAATTCCTGCTGGCAAAAATCATATTGTGTATGTAACTACGACTGCTTCATTTGATCATAACAAAGTAATTCGTAAGGTACGTTCATTCAAATAATTACAACCCCTTACTTTTTTCTATTTTTAATTTAGCTAATGCTATATACGTAAACGTATTTTTCGAGGCGAATGTGTTTTCTCTAATCGTCGAGTTTTCTTTTTTTAGTTCCTCTTCCTGAACTAACCCACATGCCTTTTGTTGACTTGGATTCCGTAGATGGAATGTCGCTAAATTTTATCTTCCCAGTTCCACGTCCTACAGAAACATACTTGTCTTTTGATTCTGCTTTTCTTGCTTCTTGAGTTTTTTTGAATTCAGAACCTGCCCAGTTTGAAGAATCATCGACTTCAACAATTCTTGTACCTCTTCCTGATCGTACTTTTATTTTAGCCATTATTTTCACCTATACTACCTGTTTCTCATTAATAAGATTTTGAGCAACCTTCCTTGAAAATTATTTCTAAACATGATATTTCTAATTATAATCATAATGATTTAATCGATAATATCTGTACAATTTAATTTCATGAAATTATGTGTGCCGGGGATGGGTTTCGAACCCACGACCTCCAGATTATGAGTATTGCCTTTTTTGGAAGAACCGGTAGAGTTTACCAATCAACTGGCACTCTAACCAGGCTGAGCTACCCCGGCATAAAGTATTTCAGATAATTTGAGAAATTAAATGCTACGTATATCCACCAAATGACTATTGATGATTTTTAAACAAATTCTTAATTTTTAGCTAATTCTGACCACGATACTTTTTCGTTTTGTACCCAAAGGAATTTTTTTTGCAATGCTGCAGTGTATAGCTTCTCCCATTCTACGCCTACTTCGTTGGTCCATGCTTTGAAGATACGTGGATCTATGTAGTTTCTTAATGATGTTCCAAGATTGTAATCTTTAGTTTTCTCTGACAAGTCAATTTGTAATTGTAGTTTTTCCACTCGTTCATTGTGTTTTTCTTTCTGTTTTTTTATTTGTTCATTTAGTGTTTTAATTTTTTTTGCTTTATTCTTTTTTTGAGCATCAGTTTTAGCTTCCATGGCTTCTGCTTTCTTTAACGCTTCCATGGTTTTCTTCCAAGGTTGATCTTTGGCTATATTTTTTAGCGTATCTCTTTTCTTTTGAAGTGCATCTTCATAGGTTTTTGGTATGGTTCTTTTATGATTGCACATTATAGCTGCTTCCAAATTGGCTAGTTTTGCATGATACAATTTTTCATTAGGTGTTTTTCCTTTAATGTTATCGTGCTCTTTTAGATAGTTTTTTACCATTGTAGTAGCAAGATATGTTCTGAAAACCTTGGCAGTTAGTCCATTTACTATACTAGAGTAATATGCATTTACATGTCTTGAAGTTATATCTTCAAAAATCTCATCTTTAGGTTTTTTATTTTGAATTAGTTTTTTTAGATTTTCTTGAAATTGTTTATCATTGCCTTCTGCTTTTACTGTTTCTTGCCATCTTACACTATCTTTACCCAAGAAATCAAATTCAATTGTATTTTCTGTAATGTTGATGTGTTCTTTTCTTAAAGTGGTTGCGCCAACTGTATCTGCCTCATCAGGATCTTTTTCGTCGCCTACCCTCATTGCAGTTCTATAAATCAGATAACATACAGTTGAAATTCTGCTAATTTTTGGATCTTTACTATTCATGTCTTTGACAATTTGTTCTTTTATTTTTTCAATCTCTTTTGATAGCTTTACAGCTTTTTCATATTTTGCTTTATCTCTATCTTGTTTTAATCCAGCTGTATCTGCAAGCCAAACGTACTTTCTTTTATCAGTAAGATAATCAGTCCATCCAGCAAGCCACATAGAATCATTATCATGAACAATTTTGCCCCAGTTTCCTTCTGGAACTTTGGCTTCCTTGCCAAGATTTAGCGTTACATCTTTTGCAGTGACTCTTGGCTTCCATCTTCCTCTAAGTGGATGATCTCCCCTTCCAATAAAAATTCCTGGAGGTTCTGCCATGTAATTTGCAACATCAACTTCTTTTCCATCCATGATTGCTTTGCCATATTTTTGAATCAATTTTTCTCGTAATTCTTTTCGTTTAAGAGCTAGGGCTTTCTTTTCTTCTTTTGTCATCATCTCTCTGAGATCTTTTTCTTTATCGACTATTTTGTAAGCGTGAGAAAAATCAATATCTTGATATGAAATATTTTTGAATTTTGCAGGTAATGTTTTAGCAAAATCATCTGTGAAATTTTTCTGAAAAACTTTGTCTTGAGCATAAGGAGTGTCTTTCTTTTTTGCCCATTGGTATACCATCTCTTCTTGATTGAGATTAAGGTCTACACTCTCTCCTTTGATCTTTATCTTGATTCCATGTGCTTCATAGGCAGGAGGAAACAAGATTCCATTATGTTGTAGTGTTTTCCATTTCATTTTTCATCAGTTAAAATTGCGGACTTTGACAAAAACTCTATTCTATGTGTATATCAATTTAACGTAGGTATGGTTTTAACTTGGAAATAGTTCTTTTTTGAGATAATTTTCAAATTCTGTATCTGTTTTTGCCTTTTTTGCTTCCAAAAACATTTGCGCATCATTACCTACGACGTATCTTAGTTTTGGATCTTTTTCTTTAATTGCCTTCAATATTGTTGTGGCCACTTCTGATGGGGGAGTTCCAAGCTCTGCCATCATCTTTACCCCCATGATCACCTTTTCAGTGATCTCTTTGTATGGTGAATCTGGTTTAAGTTCTGCAATCTTCATAGATGAGAAAAAGTTTGATTTTATCACACCGGGTTCAATGATAATCACTTTGACTCCAAACTGTCCCAATTCGTATCGTAATGATTCAGATAATCCCTCTAGAGCAAATTTTGAGCTAATATATGCCGGTGATCCTGGAAAACCAATTTTTCCTGCAACTGAGCTGATATTTACAATCACTCCTGATTTTTGTTTTCTCATTATCGGTGCAACTTTTTGAATTATGCTTATTATTCCAAAGAAGTTTGTTTCAAATTGTGCTCTAAAATCTTTTACTGGTACATCTTCAACGCTTCCAAACAATCCCCACCCTGCATTATTTACTAAAACATCAATCTGTTGTTTTTTTAAAAGAATTTTTTGAATTGCAGTACTAATTGATTTTTCATCATCGACATCTAATTCAATAATTTCTATCTTTAGATTTTCTTTTTTTGCAATTTGTACTATTTTTTCAGCTTTTTTTACATCTCTAACTGTAGCAAACGTGTAAAATCCATCTCTTGCAAGTGACAGACAAGTTTCATATCCAATTCCCGATGTCGTTCCTGTTACAATTGCTACTTTTTCCATATGATTTATAAAAATTTGTTATATTTATCCCATTTTGATTTTAGACTAGGGGTTTATCTCCTTCTGTTGGTTCTTCTAGTTTAGTTTCTTCACCATTGTTGATTCTTTGCAGAATTTCTAATGCAGAATATTTGTGAAGAAATTCGTTGTTATTTCCACATCTATATGAGAATGTACAGCGTGGACATCCTGCCTCACTTTGACATGGACACTCTTTTACAATGAACATACTTCGTTCAAGTGCCTTCTCAAATCTATCAAATAGTGCCTTACTTGCACCATTTCCCCCAATTGCGCCGTCATAGATGAAAATCAAGCCTGAAGTTCCCAAAGATATACCTCCTAAATCTTGAGATACACCTCCAGTTATCATGTTGCTGCCCTCAATCACAACATGTTCTGTTGCATGATATCCACTAGCTTCGGTATATTCTTCATCTTCTGCTTTTTTGATTTGGTCTATAGGTCTTGGAGCATGAAATACAATTCCTTTTGTGATAAAATCATATTCTAAAGGAGAATCAAGTAAGACTTTTTGACCTTGGGCGATCTCTTGTCCCAATTCTATGTTGACATAACCATAGACTTTCTTTTGAATATGCAATTTACAAAATGCAACTTCTATCCCATATGCCTTTCTTGTCTCAAAAATTGTTTCAATTGTTGGCCATTCTTCTGTTAATGCTTTTGTATAATATGGATAATCTCTAGATATTCTTTCTAGTTTTGCAAAATTTCTTTGAGGATATCCGCATTCTTTTACTCTGTATCTGATTCCTGCAAGAAAGTAAATTGCATCTTTATGAAGTTCTTCTAATGCAATTGGAAGTACTCTGTCTCCTACTTTCTTTTCATTTAGGAAAATATCTAGCGATTTTCCAATTCCTCTTATGCTGTAATCATTTAACAAAGAAGATATCTTGTCAAAATTTGGTATGATTCTGTTATTGTAAATTATTAGATTTTCATTTTCTATATGTTGTTTGATAATTTCTTCATGTTCTTTTAGTTCATGCTTTGAAATTGGTCTGTCACATGCCATTGCCAATACTTGAAACTCTTCCACAAATGGATTCTTTGGATCAATGTATGTTTTTTCAACATCTTCAAAATAATCATCTGGATGATTCTTGTAATACTGTGAAATTGGATCATTGCCAAGTGCTAAAAATGCATAACCCCTTTGTCCTTTTCTTGCTGCTCTGCCAATTCTTTGAATTAATCTGTTTACTGGAATTGTGGATGAAATCACACAATCTACATTTCCTACATCAATTCCAAGTTCAAGCGTAGGGGTACATGAAATAGCCTGGAGTTTATCGCTTTTGAATTCCTGTTCTACTGCTTTTCTATAATTTGCCATTAGGCCTGCCCTATGGACTTTGACGTTGATTTTTTGTTTTCTTGCTTGAATTGCCAAGAGTTCTGAGTTAAGATGTGAGTTATTGAATACCATTGTTTTATGATTTTTTTCAGTCATCTTCTTTGTCAAATCAATCATCAATGAACGCTGAGTTCTAAGTGATGGAAATAACATCACAAAATCTGTTTGTCCTTTTTTGCCAGATCCATGAATTATTTTCATCTTCACTCCGAACAATTGCTCGCAAAAGTTTTTTGCATCTTCTAGAGTTGCAGATGCTGCAACGAATTGTATTTTATTACTGCAAACTCTTTTCAGTCTTTTAATTATGTAATGTACATTTGAGCCAAATATTCCTGAATACACATGTGTCTCATCTACCACTAATACTTTGATAGTGGAAAGCAAAGACGAAAATTTTGTTTGATGCCAAAGGTGGTAATGTATTACATCAAAATTTGTAACAAGTATGTGTGGAGGATTTTCTAGAATTTTTCTTCGATCTGTTTGTTCTGTATCTCCATCAAAAACTTTTACTTCAATACCAATTTTTTCTGCGGATTTTAAAATTTTTGGATATTGATCCCTTGAAAGTGCTTTTGTAGGGTAAACAAATACCGCAAAAACACCTTTAACATTATTTGACTCTTTTTTTATTTTTTGAATTACTGGAATCAGAAATGCTTCTGTTTTTCCAGATGCAGTTGGTGCTTCAATTATCACATTTTCTCCAAATGATATCTCTTGAATTGACTCTTCTTGAAATTTGTAAAACTGACTAATTCCTATCTCCTTTAGATGGTTGCTAATTGATTCATCTAACCCCAAATCCTCCACATTACTACCCATTTTAGGCTCGGGATTTGTTAGAACTTTGTATTGTGAAATATAATCTCTTTTTGAAAAAAGAATCTCTTCGGTAATTTTGTCTGGATTGTTTTTTCCAATCATCTCCTTGATCTCTTTTTCGTCTCTGATGATTCCTTCACTTTTTAGACCTTCTGAAATTCCATTTTTTGTAACTAGTCCCTCATCAAATCTAGAAAGAAATTCTAAAAATACCTCGTCAATGTTTTTTGAAAATTCGAGTAAATCCTCTATTCCACAACTGCACGAAATGTGTATTTTTTTGTTAAATGTTTTTTGTAACTCTAATTTGGATTTGCATTTTGGACATGAAAATTTCAAGATCTACTTGTTTGAATCATCTCGAAATTTATTGGTTGACTGTTAAACTTAGCAAAAAACACTATTCCATGACATTATTAAACAAGGAATATCATCTTGAGTTTAAAAATGAAAAAAATCGAAATTAACAAAATTTACAATATGAATTGTATTGAAGGAATGAGTTTGATTCCTAAAAATAAAATTGATTTGATTATTACTGACCCTCCTTTTGCTATTAATTTCAAGGCTACCAAAGCAAATTATAATCGAACTTCTTCTAGAGTAATGCAAGGTTACAACGAAATAAAATCTATTGATTATTATGATTTTACATACAGTTGGATGAAAGAAGCATTTCGAATTCTTAAAGATGCTGGAAGCATGTATGTTTTTTCTGGATGGAATAATCTCAAAGATATACTAAAAGCGTTAGATGATGTGGGTTTTATCACTATTAATCATATAATTTGGAAATATCAATTTGGTGTTGTAACCAAAAGAAAATTTGTTACTTCACACTATCATTGTCTTTATGTTTGCAAAAATGATAAACAAAGAAAATTTTTTCCATTTTCTAGATTTGAAAAAAATTCTAAAACCAAAGAAGGACGTAGTCTGCATTATAGGGACAAAGAGGACGTATGGGAAATTAAACGTGAATATTGGACAGGTGATGAAAAAACACCCACTAAATTACCTGCTGAATTAATTGAAAAACTATTAGATTATTCTAGTGAGAAAAAAGATATTGTATTTGATCCATTTTTAGGGTCAGGACAAGTTGCAGTAGTTAGCAAATCATTGAATAGACAATATCTTGGATTTGAAATTGTACCTGAATATTACAAATTTGCAAAAAAAAGACTAGATAAAAATCTCTATCGAATCAAATCTGAATAACTATATTTTATTTTCTGAACTATCTGATTTTTTTGGTCCCATTTTATCTGAAATTATTTTTCTAAGATCATCATCTGATTTTTCTTTAGTGTTTACTCCAAGTGATTTTGCAATCATCTCTAGCTTCTGTCTTTCTGTCTCCATGGGTTCTGATGTGTCTAGATTTGTTTCTGAAACACTTTTCATCTGAGTTTGAACTTCATTTTTTGCTCTGTTAAATTCATTTACAGCTTTTCCTAATTTTTTTGCAGCACTTGGAAGTTGATTAGTTCCTAAAATCAATACTAGGGCAACAAAAACTATGATTATCCACTCGCTACCCATTATGTTTAATGAATAATCAAACATAGAATAAAATCGACTTATTTGAAATTAAATGTAATGTTTTTGAAATTTTATATCTCTATTTTCACAAATTCATCACTGAAAATCAACTTCGAGAATGTTCCTATTGTTTTAAAAAACAACTATTTTTATGTTAATTAATGAAAAAAATAGAAGTAATTGTTAGACCTGAACTTAAAGACAAAACTGTAGCTGCAATTAAAAAAATTGGCGTTGGAGGTGTAACTGTCTGCCATGTTCAAGGTCAGGGATCAGATGATCCACCATTAGTTGGACAGTATTTCTCTAAAGATTTGATAATTTGTGTTGTAGATGATCCAAAATTAAATGACATCTTAAATGCGATTGCAAAAGCTGCATGCACAAAAACAAAAGGTGACGGTAAAGTCTTTGTTACTGCAGTAGAAGATGCACTTGATATTTGTACACAAAAACGAGGAACTACCTCGATTTAGTTTTAATTTATAATTATTTAGTTATGTATTTTATTTGGTTCCAGTTTATTTCTATGTGTGATAGCCAAAATGGTAATTGCAATTCCAATGATAAAAAATACGATATACGGTGATTGATTTCCAAATGATTGCGCTATTGGTCCTCCTAATGTAGGTCCAATTACCCAACCTATTCCAAAAACTGTTTCATACGCTCCTATTATTTTTCCTGATATTGTTTTGCTAGTTTTACTAAGAATTATTTCTAAAGTCAATGGGAAAAATATGCTAAATCCAAATCCCATCAATACAAGTGCCACTGCAAACATGATGATTGAATCTGAAACTGCAGAAATTAACAATCCAATAGAAACTGCAATTGTAGCTGCAATCAATGTCTGGCTAGTTCTTTTTGAGAACTTACCTGCTAATGCAAGTGAGATTACTCTTGAAATTCCAAACGCAAAATACAATAACAAAATATCTGTATCTGACATTCCGCTGTCATTTAAGAACGCTGGATAAATTGATAGAATTATTCCAAAAGAAGACGTACAAAAAATTAATAATGTTATAACTTCTGGAAATCTTTTCATCTCTTTAATTGATAAAAATGAGAATTTCTCATGGTGATTTGTAACGCTCTTTCTTGAAATCAAAAGAGCAACAATTATGGCGCTAGCCAAAATAAATGCGGTTATTTGAAATAGAATTCTATATGTGATATCTAATCCTTCAAGAAATACTGTGCCTAATAATGGGCCTATCATAAATCCCATCACAAAAAACATTGTAAACCATGAGATGTTTCTAACTCTAGTTTTTTCATTGCTTTGATTAGCAATAATGGATTGACATGGTGGCCAAAAAAACGCATGAGCTATTCCTGTCAATATTCTGAATCCCATTATCTCTGGAACTGATTGTGCTATTGATAGAAGATAAATTGATGCTGAATTGATTGCAGTACCTATTGCTAAAATGTAACCATTATTGAATTTATCAAGAAGAATTCCTACAAATATTGGAATGAACATGTATGGGATGAAATTTGCTAATCCAATAAAACCAAGTTCAGAGTACGATGCTCCGATTATATTTTTTGCAAATACTGGTAATATTGGACCATGTAATCCATAAGAGATCCCTATGATTAAACCTGTGAGATTTACAAGTACTAGAGTTTTGTTCATTTGTATGCGGCAACCATTATTGCTCCGCCCATAAGATCTTTCTCAAATTCTACTTTGGAAAATTTTTCCAGTAGTAATTTTTCTAACTTTTTGTTCTGTGGCCATCTTTTGTATGTTCCATAAAGAGTACCGAATTTCAAACCTAATCTTCCTCCTGCAATCAATGCTAGTACTGGAAGAATAAATTTGAGGTAAAACGACACACCTGCTCTAATCATTACTTCATCAGGCTTTCCTAAATCTACAATCACAAATCTACCTTCATTTTTTAACACTCTGTGAATCTCTGAAATTGCAATTCTCAAATTAATTGCATCTCTTAGAGAATATCCACACAAAACTGCATCAAATTCTTCATTTTTAAAAGGAATGTGTTCAAAAACACCATTAACTAAATCAGGTATTTTCTCAAAATGGGTTCCAGTATTTTTTAACATTGGTACAAGAGGATCGTAAAGTGTGATTGAAATTTTTCCATCACATATCTTTAAGGCAGTTTTGGACATGTTTCCAAACCCTGATCCTGCATCAAGAATCTTATTTCCTGGAAATACCCTTCCTGCAATTCCTCTATTCCTATGTTCTACATCTTTTCCAAGAGATATGTATGAATTTACTTTATCATAAATTGGTATAATTTCACGAAGTACTTCAATGACTTCTCCCCAATAACTTCCTAATCCCATGTTTATCGTTCTTACAGACTAGTTTGAATAGTTTTCAAATCTTAATTCAAACTTAAGATGTTGGAAATTTAGATGCATTTTTAGAATAATTAAGTAAATCTGTCTCTGATACTTTCTCAAATATTTTTTTCTCAGTAGTAACTTTGGCCATTTTAATGTGATTCAAACTTTCTTTTTGTTCTGCTTTTAGATTAATTGCTGCGATGGCAAGTGCAGCAGCATCACTCAAAGACATGTTTTCATTGTAGTGTTTTTCTAAAAATGCATTAACATCATCAGAACCAGATCCTATTGCGACTGCTGCATATTGGACATAAGTTCCACTAGGATCAGTTACGTAGATTGATTCTCCTTTTTGATCAACTCCGGCAATTATCAGGGCAACTCCGTTAGGTCTTACCCCTGAATACTGTGTAAATTGATGAGATTGATCAGCTAAGTGCTTGGCAACAGTTGCAACCTCTACTGATTCATCATAAGTCATTTTATTTCCCTGTGAAAAAAATCTAGCATTATCCACTTGAACACGTGCATCTGGAATGTATCCTGCAGCAGCTACTCCTATGTGATAATCTACTTGAAAAATTTTCTGTGTAACGTTTAATGTCTGTAAAGCTCTTGGTTTCTCCTCGACTGCCATGATAACTCCTTCTTTACTACGTACACCTATTGCCAGTGTGCCTCTTTTTACGGTCTCAATGGCGTATTCTACTTGATAAATTCGCCCATCAGGAGAATACATTGTAGGGGTCATATCGTACCCACGTGATGCCATCATGTTGTATCGATTCCCTTCTTAGTCAATTTAAGGGTAATTGTCTTTAGTTAATTTGTAGTAGATTTGGATAAGATCTGGAAATAGTGTTTTAAGCAAATTTCTCACATAATACGCAAGGAACATGACAAGTGCACAATTATTAGAATTCAAAGAACTCTTGAGATCTAAAACCAAAACTGAACAAAGAAAAGTCGATAAACAGACAAGTAAACTACTATTTTATTTATTCACCAGTACTAGAGGTGGCTTCACAAGATTAAGAATAATTATGCTATTACTTGAAAGATCATATAACACACATCAATTAGCACAGGAACTTGATTTGGATTACAAGGCAGTTCAGCATCACATGAAAGTACTTGAAAAAAATAACATGATCATAAAACTTGGTGATAAATATGGCGCAATTTTTCATTTATCTACATTTTTAGAAGTTAACATCAGTGCACTTGATATGGCAATAGATAAACTAGATCGGACAATAAATCAAAAAAAAGTTTACCTTTAATCAAATCATATCTGTATAGTGTGCGATCTGACACTTTGAACTAAACTTAATATAATATGCTGTTTCAAAATCGATCGTCTTGGTAAGTCTAGATCCATTTGCAAATGCAACTAAACAAGTCAATGATGCATGTGATGTTCTTGGAATTAAGGATAAAGGTTTACGAGAATATTTAGCAACACCAAATAAAGTTCTTAGAGTAAAAATTCCAGTCCGAATGGATAATGGACAGATTAGAAATTTTATTGGTTTTAGAAGTCAACATAATAATGATAGAGGTCCATACAAAGGTGGAATTCGATACTTTAACCCTGAAGGTGGAGTTGAATACATGGAACGTGAAGTCATGGCACTATCTTCTTGGATGACTTGGAAGTGCGCAATTGTGGACATTCCATTGGGAGGAGGTAAAGGTGGAATCTACGTTAATCCAAAAACTGAAAAACTAAGTGATGGTGAAATGGAAAGACTCACCAGAGGTTTTGCGTATAAAATATTTGAACTAATTGGACCAGGTAAAGATATTCCTGCACCAGATGTCTACACAACTGGTAGAGAGATGACTCAGATTATGGATACATTTAGCAAATTAAATGGAAATGTATATGCTCCTGGTGTCATTACTGGAAAGCCAATTTCAATGGGTGGCTCACTCGCAAGAAATGTTGCAACTGGTTTAGGTGTTGCATATTGTGTAAGAGAAGCCGCAAAAGCAATCAAACTTAATTTGAAAGGCGCTAAAGTTGTTTTACAAGGTTTTGGAAATGCATCTACATTTGCTGGAGAATATTTAGAAAAGATGGGCGCTAAAGTAATTGGTGCAAGTGATTCTAAAGGTTCAATCTCAATTCCAAATGGCGCAAAGGTCAGCAAGTTACTTGAATTTAAAGAAAAGAATAAAACTGTAGTTGGATTTCCTGGCAGCAAGAAAATCTCAACAGAAGAACTGTTAACAACCAAATGTGATGTTCTAGTTCCAGGTGCATTAGAGAATCAAATCAATGCAAAGATTGCAAATAATTTAAAATGTAAAATTATTGCCGAAGCTGCAAATGGTCCAACATTACCTGAAGCAGATCCTATAATTTTCAAAAAGAATATTCTAGTAATTCCAGATATTTTGGCAAACTCTGGTGGTGTATGCATTTCATATTTGGAATGGGTTCAAAATAATATGGGTTACTATTGGTCTTTTGATGAAGTTGCAAACAAGATGGAAGGCAACATCACAAAAGGTTTCAAAGATGCACATGCATTAGCAAAAAAGCATAAAATTGACATGAGACGAGCTACCATGGCTTTGGCAGTAGGTAGAGTTGTAGAGGCCTTTAATCAAAAAGGTATTTGGCCATAATCTTATACTAGATACGATTCATAACAAACTAATTGTTCAACAAATCTTATTTTTCCCTTGGTGATTGCTGTAATCTTTCTTTTAAAAGAAAGATCGATTTTGATTCTACGTTCTAAAATCTGAATTGTTTTTCCTGTAAGATGTCTACCTTTTCGATCTCTGTCAAATAAAATTATTAATTTTTGATAATGGGCAACAGAATCTGCAAAGTTTACAACTCCTCCAAATTTATGAAACTCAATTATTCTACCAGAAAATCCTATCTTTTTTAACGCAATTGCATCATTTTTTCCTTCCACTACGACAACACTGTCTTTCATTAAATTTAGTTGAAATACAAATTTTTTAAGATCGTGAATTTCTTGCTCTGTAACAAGCACAGTATTATGCTTGCTTTAACATATTAATCGCTTTTGCTAAAAATTAATTATGTCTGATGTTCTGATTGTTCACAATACCAGAATTGAAGGTTCAGGATATCTAGGTGAACTTTTACAAAAAGATGGATTTCATATTGATTCTGTAAATGCAAAACACGAAAAACTTCCAGAAAAAAATTATTCACTTGTAGTAATTCTAGGTGCTCCTGAAAGTGCTAATGATAACTTTGCTTATTTACAGGCAGAACAAAGACTAATTAAAAAAACTGTAGAAAATAACACACCATTACTTGGAATTTGTTTAGGTTCCCAATTGATTGCAAAAACTTTTGGTGGTAAAGTATATCCTGGCGCACAAAAAGAAATTGGTTTTTACCATGATTTGAGAATTGATAATAATTCTAAATTATTTTCTGGATTTACCGATCCCTTTACTGTCTTTCATTGGCATGGTGATACCTTTGATTTGCCTGAAAAAGCAATTAGATTGGCTTATTCTAAAAATTATCCTAATCAAGCTTTTCAAATTGGTAGTGCGGTTGGATTACAATTCCATATGGAAGTTAACGAGGAAATGATTCATCTCTGGCTTGATAAGACTCAAGAAAAACTAGAACTAATTCCATACATAGATCCTAAGAAAATTCGTTCTGACATCGATACAAATATTTCAATTGTTAAAAATAATATGGATAATTTTTACACTAATTTCAAATCGCTATTTCATCTTTGACCAAAGTTTAATATACAGAGTTTCTGTTTCATCGATCTAACCATGAATTCTGTGACAAAAGTTTTCGAGGAAGTAATTCAAACAAGTCATAAAGTTATCACAGAAGAATCATCAAAATCTATACTCAAAACATATGATGTTAAAGTCCCTCCTTTTGCACTTGTTACCACTGCTGAAGATGCAGTTAAACAAGCAAAAAAGATTGGATTTCCTCTCGTAATGAAAGTTGTGTCTCCACAAATTTTACATAAAACTGATGTTGGTGGTGTCAAAGTTGGACTGGATAATGTCAATGATGTTAAAAAAACATTCAAGGACATGTATGGTAGACTGTCTAAGAAGAAAGGCGTTGAAGTTAAAGGAATTCTTCTTGAAAAGATGGTTCCAAAAGGCGTTGAACTAATTGTTGGTATTCAAAATGATTCTCAATTTGGTCCTGTAATTATGGTTGGACTAGGTGGTATTATGACTGAAGTCATGAAAGACGTTGCATTCCGTATGTTGCCTATTACAACTTCAGATGCAAAATCTATGATTAATGAACTCAAAGGTTCAGCACTACTCAAAGGATTCAGAGGAAGCGAACCAATTGATACAAACATGGTTGCAAACATGCTTGTACAAATTGGAAAACTAGGTGTAGATAATGCTGACTATATCAACAGCATCGATTTCAATCCCGTAATTGTTTATCCAAAATCTCATTTTGTAGTTGATGCAAAAATTATTTTAAATAAAGAAATTAGAAAGAATTCCATCTCAAAAGCTAAACCAAACATTGAATCAATGGAGTCATTCTTTACTCCAGAATCTGTTGCATTGGTTGGTGCATCTTCTACACCTGGAAAGATTGGCAATTCAGTATTGATTGCACTTGGTAAACAAGACTACAAGGGTAAAGTATTTCCAATTAATCCTAAACAAGAATCAATTCTTGGAATCAAATGTTATCCAACATTAGATGCAATTACTGAAAAGGTTGACTTGGTTGTTGTTTGTATTGATCTTGCAGAATGTGGACCTATTATGGAGACATGTGCAAAGAAAGGAATTCATAATGTTGTTATTGTTTCTGGTGGAGGAAAAGAGCTTGGTGGTGACAGAGCCACAATGGAAGCTCGAGTAAAAGAATTATCTTTAGAACATAAAATTCGTGTAATTGGTCCAAATTGTATTGGAATGTTTAATGCTGCAAATCGTCTTGATTGTGCATTTCAAGGACAAGAGAGAATGGTCCGTTCAAAACTAGGAAATGTTGCATTTTTCTCACAAAGTGGAACTATGGGAATTAGTATGTTGGAAAGTGCTGATGTATTTGGATTATCTAAAATGATTAGTTTTGGTAATCGTTCTGATGTTGATGAAGCAGATATGATTTGGTATGCTGCAAATGATCCTCAAACCAAAGTAATTGGCTTGTACGTTGAAGGATTTGGTGATGGTAGGAAATTCATCAATACTGCTAAACGTGTAATGAAAGAGACAAAGAAACCTATCGTAATTTGGAAGAGCGGAAGAACTGCAGCAGGTGCAAAACAAGCTGCATCACATACTGGTTCTCTTGGTGGTTCAAATGCAATCATCATGGGAGCATTCAAGCAAGCAGGAATAATTTCAGTTGATAGCTATCAAGAACTTGTTGGAGTCTTAAAGGCACTAGCATGGCAACCTCCTGCAAAAGGAAATCGTGTTGCTATGACAAGTAATGGTGCAGGTCCAATGATTGGTGGAATTGATCAATTAGAAAGACTAGGTCTTACTATTGGAAAGTTATCTCCACCGTTACTCAAAAAGATGAAGGAACGCTTCCCACCAACTGTCCCGATTCATAATGGTAATCCTGCAGATGTTGGTGGTGGTGCAAACGCTGATGATTACAAATTTGTCATTCAACAATTTCTTGACGAAAAGAATATCGATATTGCTATGCCTTGGTTTGTTTTCCAAGATGATCCACTAGAAGAAACAATAGTTGAACATCTAGCTGATTTATCAAATAAAAAAATAAAACCAATTTTGGCTGGAGGTAACGGTGGTCCATATACCGAGAAAATGAGAAAGCTAATTGAAGCAAATAATGTTCCTGTCTATAGTGATCTTCGTACTTGGGTTGCAGCTGCATCTGCATTAGCTCAATGGGGCAAAGTACTCGGAAAATAGAGAACATTTAAGTTTCACATATCTTGGAAAATTAACATGTCATTAGTTACCACGTCCACTTCTAATGGTATTTGTACTGTCAAAATTAACAGACCTGACAAACTTAATGCCATGAATAGTGATGTTGCAAAAGAACTCATCAAAACTTTTGAAAACCTGGACAAAGATGATAATGTCAAAGTGATCATCTTAACTGGTGAAGGAGAAAAAGCATTCTCTGCTGGTGCAGATATTGAATACATGTCAAAAATATCTCCAGATGAATCAGTTGCATATGCAAAAACAGGACAACTTGTAACAGCTACAGTTGAACTTGTAAAACAACCAACAATTGCGGCCATTAACGGTTTTGCACTTGGTGGTGGTTGTGAACTTGCAATGTCATGTGATATTAGAATCGCAGCAGACACAGCAAGACTTGGTCAACCTGAAGTTACAATTGGAATTCCTCCTGGATGGGGTGGAACTCAAAGATTGATGAGAATTGTAGGAATAGCAAAGGCAAAAGAACTTGTCTATACAGGTAAAATGATCAAAGCAGATGAAGCAAAGGAAATTGGTTTAGTAAATCAAGTAGTACCACTCGCTTCACTTCAAGAAGAAGCTTTGAAAATGGCACAACAAATTGCTGCCAACTCTGTAATGGGAGTACAAATGTCAAAGGTTGCTATTAACAAAGGAAGAAATGCAGATCTTGATAC
>JAGXTE010000034.1 GCA_018334095.1 Nitrosarchaeum sp. | reverse complement strand
AGAGTCAAGGTAAAAGAGGCAGAACTTGAGGGAAGAACAAAGATGATCTCAGAGCAAGAAAAGAAAACCCACAGCATCCAAAATAGGCTGTTTTTGCTCTTGCTGAGCCAACTCAAAAAGAACCCAAATGAGATCCCAGATGGGTTCACTCAGGCAGATATTGACGAACTTAGGTACGAATTAGACAGAATTGATGCCTAATTTCTTACTTTTTTGCTTGTTTTAGGATTTAGTAAAACATGATAACAATGCAGGTATCATCAATACAATGCCTGTCTTTTCTGAGAGAAAGTGTCCTCGTTGTGGGAAAAATTCTATAATACTTGATGAGGAATTAGATGAACTTTTTTGTAGTGATTGTGGGTATGTGATTACTGAAAAATACCAAAAATCAGGACTAGCAATAACATCAGATAAGTCAAGTAATAAAAATAAAGAAACATCATTGTCACAAAATGCATTAAACATTGGATCACAAACAATGATTAATCCAAGAAACAAAGATTCGTCTGGAAAACCGATATCTACAAATCTATATTTTACAAGATTACGAAAATTAGAAAATAGAAATAAGACATATTCTTCTGCAGAGAAAAATCTTCAAAAAGCAATAGAGGAAATGAGCAAATTAAAAGACGAACTAGTACTATCAGATACAATCATTGATGAAGCTGTACGGTTGTATCAGAAAATTATCGATAGAAAACTCACAAGAGGGTATTCAATCAATGCACATGTAGGTGCATGTATTTATGCGTCGTGTAAAATTACAGAAACACCAAGAACTATGGAAAGTATAGCTAATAATCTTGGCATGAAAAAAATAGAAATCAGAAGATCTTACAAAATGATGCTAAAAGAACTAGAATTAAAAATGCCATTATCAGATCCCGTAAGATTCGTAGCTAGAATAGCAAGCATTGCAGGGTTTGGTGAAAAAACAAAACGAGAAGCAATTAAAATGATAGAACAAGCAAAGAAAACAGGCATAATTATTGGAAAAGAACCACGAGGAATAGCGGCAGGAGCGTTACATGTAGCAGGGTTCAAAACAGAAGAGCCAATAAGTGAAAAAACCATAGCAGATGCGTCAGGGATTACAGTAGGGACACTTATTGAAAGATCCAAAGATTTTGAAAAAATCTCAGAGTGGTAAATAGTAAAAAAATCTTAATTTAGTTTGTCATAAATTGCTTGAATAGATTTTCTATTTGCAAGCATATTGGTGATTTCTAAGAGAGATGATTTCATCAGAGAGTGAAGTTCCTCATCATTATTGATAATTGAAAATACTTTCTTAGTGCCTTCTAATAAGCGTGTGAAAATTTCATCCAAAACCTGATTATCTTTTTCAGATGATGTCTTTGCTTGTTTTGATGGTTTTTTATCAGGTTCATACAAAAATCGCATAACACAGTTTGTAGCTGCACGATTACTAATTCCAATATGTAACAAATTAAAAAATAACAAAAATGTAAAACGTTCTGTAATGTTATCATCAATTTTTTGGTTATAGTTTTTAAAAGTTTCAGACATGCGAGGTTTATTAGAGATTGGAATTTTTGGCATAATGAGTTCATCATAATTTCTAAAAATAGTTATATCCATCATTTCTGTGGGAATTTTTATACCCTCAATTAAGTTACCATCAAACAAAATCTTCTTGCCAAGTTTCAATTCAGCCTCAAACTGTACATCTATTCTTTCCAGTGTTATTTCTAACACATAATCGAGAATTTCTCCGTAGTGTTTACCTAATTCATCTTCATATTTGAATAGTAATGGGAAGAAATCACGATGAAGGAAAGGAGGTGGATTTTTCATCCCTAGTTGCCATTTCATAAATGCTAAAATTCCAAGCACAGTTATTTGAAAATATTTGTCATCAGGTCTAAGACCACTTCGATTAAAACCAGATAATCTAAGAAAGTAATTTTTTAAAAAATAGTCTTCAAGTGTTCTAAATGTATTTTTATCAATACCGTATTTTTGCATTTCATTTTTTGAGATTCCTTTAGAAGTATTACCTGATTCGTCTTTGTAATGAATCATGAATGTGTAAATTATTTTTGCCTGCATAATTGTCAAATCTAACACGGTTATTTTTCGCCTCTTTTTCTATCCCTCTTTGAGCATCATATAAAGAAATTATTATTGTATAATATGCAAAGTTCAACTGAACCAATATCTGAATCATCAAAAATCGAGGTAAGAGTATGCCATTGGTGCAGAGAGGAACTACAAGGGTTACTTGCAGAATTTGTCCACTGTGTAAGATGTAATGAAAGAAGACTGAATGAGGGATTAGACAGAACATTTGATCCTTGCCCTGTTTGTATGACTTTGAAATCCAAAAAATGGAATTTCTTGAATCCAGACAATGAAAAAAACGGAGGCATTATTCATGATTGAATGTAAGGGCGGTTGCAATCAAATTCACCATGAGCCCACACTTGGATTTCATAACGGACAAAAATATTGCAGTCCATGCAGGTATTACACTACAACAACTGAACGATTTTGTTTTTGTTGTCATTGTATTCTAAGAACAAAGAGACGTAATAACAAAAGACGGCAGGGTGGCGTATGGGGTGACAAGATCAATTTTGATTTTATGGGGATTGAGAATTGACTGATAAAAACACCAACATTCAAAATTTTAAAGATCAAGGAACTAAAATCATTCCAGTAAAATCCTTTACAAAAGAACCCGATGTACCTGATTTTGCAAAATATCTTTCAGGTGAAAAGGTTTATGATTCGGACATATTACCCGAGCAAAATTATGGAGTAATTTGTGGAAAAATATCCGATAATCTAACTGTCATAGATGTTGAGAAAATACATCCAGATGATTATTGGAGTAAAAAACCAAAGCCTAGACACATACCATTAGAAGATGATTTCATTAATCTAATATTCCCTGATTGTAAAAATGAAACACTCACAACAAAAACAGGCTCAGAAAATTATCACATCATAGTAAAGGGGGAACAGATACCATCAAAGACAAGCAAGTTTGTCTATGTAAAAGATAAACAAAATATCTATCAAATTGATTTTAAGGTAACAGGTCACTGTGTTGAGGCGGGTTCAATTCATGAAAACGGCAAACCATACGAAGTGGTTTCAAACGTTTTAACCATAAAAAGAATCAATCTACAATCCATTTTAGTAAATTTGGAAAAAATAGGATTCAAGCCAGTAGGTAAAGACGCAAACATAGAGACTCAGGACGATTTCAATACTTGGACTATTGATGAACTGTTAAATGGATCTTGGTCTCGCGGGGAAAGAAGAAGAAAACAAAAATCACTATACTGCAAGTTAAGACGAAATAAAGAATCCATCTCACAAATAAAACAAAAAATAATTAAAATTAATGAAACATTAGATGATCCATTAGACAAGGACGAGCTTGATTATAATTTTGATGTAGCAGAAAAATATTTCCAAGATGTAGTTTTGCCACGATGGGGATATTCAAATAATACAGCAAAATCAGACAATAAAAAAGCAATTAAAGAAATTATTAATAATTTTATTAAAAAATATGATGTAGTTACACCATTTAACACAAACGACATTTATTATCGCGATGGAGTTATTCACAAACTTGGAATTGACGGAACCTTAAAGCATGAAATTAAAGGAATGATAATGAAAACTCGTGACTTTAATGATTTGAAATTCAATATTGGAATAGAGTCACAAGTACCTATGAATGAACCAAATCCTTTTGATAATGATTTAATCGGATTGCTAAATGTTGTTCTTGATCCAAATACGTTTGAACCAATAACAGTTTCCGTATATGTTAACTCTGTATTGAATAGAGATTATAGACCCGAATTATTGGAAATGGAAGACAAAATACTAGTAGCAATAAAAGAGATACTCGGAGACAAATATGATAAATTTCTTGCAATCTGTGCTGTCCTACTAACTGGCAAAAACAATATTAAAAAAATGATAATATTTGATGGACTCCCAGATTCAGCAAAAACCACCCTATTGGAAATACTGGAAGCATTTGTTGGCGATTTCACTTCACAACATATTAGAAGACTACAAGAGGACACTAGACTCCTTGCAAAGTGCAACAAACGCCTTAACGTTACTGATGAAGCAGAAAACTGCATCCTAGATGAAGACATATTCAAAGGAATCATAGACGGTAGTGTTCGGCATGAATCTTGGAAGTATGATAAGGAATTGACAACATATGATCCTAGCAAGGTTCTACACGTTGGTGCTTCAAATGGTATTCCAGACATTAGAGGAGAGGCAGGTGTTGCAAAAAGAATAGAACGCATATCATGTAGCAATCATTTTGAGAAAAATGATGAATGGAAGAAGGCAATCATAACTAAAGACAATCTAGATAGATTCCTCCTTACAGTAATTGAATACGCAAAAAGTGGGGTAAAGAATCCCCTATTGGATATGACTACTGCTGAAAAGACCGAATTATTTGACATATTGGGCGATCCCGTTCAAGTCTTTAAAGAACAATGCATGTTTGAGGAAGATGAACAATGGTGTCTACCCGATGATGTGCAAAAAGCATTTGAGATATTTAGAAAGAAGTATGGCATATCCAAAGCGTTCACTTCTAGAAAGTTTTCACTTGCTTTGAACATTAAAAGTACACCAAAGAGAATAGATGGAAAAACGGTTAAAGTCTATATGAATTGGGGTTTAGTAGGAAAGAGTAACACTGATCAAACTATAGCTAATATGTAACCGTACTTTTGTTTGTAACCGCAGTTGATAAAATTATTTTTGTATTTTCATAGAAACTTGTATTTTGTAACCGTAGTATGGTTACGTTTGTGCCTATGTAACCGTACTTTCATTGTTTTTGTACATTATGATACTCTACAAATGATATTCTATATTGATAACATAGTAAAAAGAACGGTTACATTTGAACAAGACATACCATTATTCACGACCTACAAATAAAGATACTAGTGGTTGAAATAAAAATATTAGAAATCAAAAATATGCTTTTTAATTACTTGTGACTAATTACATATGATGGAAGACAATAAACACAGACTCTTTGCAGAGATTGATCAAGATACCATTCTAAAACTTGTAAAACTAAACAAACCAAATGAACTCCAATCTGACTGGCTCAAATCACTTGTTGAACATGTTTGTAATTGTGAGAAGTGGCGGGAAGAACAGGCATGAGTTCGCTAAATCAAATACTAGTAAAGTATCTAAAAACAAATCAAGTTCAATATGCAACATTAGATGAAGTGCCTCATTTCAGGGAATACTTTTTAAATTATTTACAAGTTATTTGGAAAACTCCTACAGAGTACTTGGAAACCAGATACAAAAATACGTGTATATCACTCAGTAAAGGTACAGCAATGAGGGATATTCGATTAGGTGCAGTGTATGGATTGATGTTTCATTGCAACATAAAGCAATACCAAATAGCACATCTAGTTGGTGTTAGTGTAAGAACGATTAGACGAGATATGAATTATATCCATAAACGAGTATACAAATGATAAAAGAGGACAAAATTCCCATTATTTTGTTCATACATAATGTCCGCTTTTCAAAAAAAATTTTGTAATCATTATACTATGAATCAAGAAATAATACATAATAATGACAATCACATAATTATTTCATGGTAATTTTCCGTTCAGATATTAAGTCCTGCGTCAACTGCGGGTGCATTTTCTCTAGGGCAAACAATAGAAACAGCAAGAGTTGTCCTGTTTGCTATTGCCCACATGGCGATGCCATAGAAGGAATTCATTTCTAAGATGAAAATACAATATCTGATTGTCTGTAGATGAGAAAAACTAAGAATCATTTTATCCTGTAATAATTAGAATCTCTTTCTAATTCCAACAATTATAACGGCAGGAGCTACAAAATACATTCCTACATTAAGTAAGATCAAGCTAACTCCATAACCTAACACTGAAACTTCTGAATCCATATCCACATAATTTAGAATGGATAACGAACTAATCATTGGAGTAATTGTTACTTTAACCAACTCCTTGAATGCTGGACTTTCTCGTTCCCAGTCTGCTATTTGCGGGGAAAAAGAGTAGTAGAAATCATTGAAGATATTCATAAATGACGTTCCTGAGGCTGTTTGTAGTAGAGAATTATCCCTTAACTCTCGTAGTTGTTGCACCTGTGGTGCTAGTTCACTACCATAAGTTGCAGTAGCAATTAGGCATCCACCGCCTTTTTCAGATTCATTGCTTTGAAGTTTGGTTTTATCAACTACACACACTCCATTTTTTAAAACAGTTCCTTCACCACAATTGGATGCATCCAAACTAGTTCCTGAAATAATTTCCTGTTTTATCTCTAGTTCCTTTTTCTTTTTTTCTAGCTGTTCTTCATACGTAGCAAAAGAGGTCATCATTCCTTGGATGGTGCCAGTTTGAAATATGAGTTTCTGGCTATCAATAGCCTTCAAATATTTTGTTTTTTCTTCTTCTGAAATATCAAGTTCATTTAATTCATTAACTGCTGTATCATAGGAACTATCAATTTGTTTTATTTTTTCATTTAAAAGAATTTTCAAATAGTCAATCCAACTTTGTCCTGCCTCAACCAAAAACAGTTCTTCCTCGACAGTCAAGCCAGATGCACCATATCCCAGCAATGCAGTTTGAGATATTGAATTAGAGTTTATTTTATTAGAAATGCTTTGTAGTTTTTCATAATTTTCTTCACCAAGATATTCGCGTGCTCTTTCAATATCTTTGGGTGTAGGCTCAAGTAGACTAGTTAGATCTAATGAGGAATAGAATTTACTTGTAATTTGTTGAATTTCTTTATTCATTAATTCTTCTTTTTCTTTGGATTCTTTTTCTGCTTCTAATTTATTATGATAAAGCATCAAATCCTCTTCAGTCACTGTTATTGTACCATACTCCCAAGGATGAACCATACAAAAATAATTAAAACTTCCTACATCCTGAATATAAAAACTAAAAGTTTTTCCAGATGAAAACAAGTAACTATCAAATCTGTTATCAAGTTCATTTTCGGGACTACCTGAAGTAACAGTATGAATTTTAGAATCAGTATTTTTCCAAGTAATTTTTAATCCATGTTCATCAGATTCTTTGGTCATGTCCATTAGAGATGAAATGTCATATTGTTGCGGAATATCATTTCCAATAATTCCGTTTTTTGCCATAAATTCAACACCCTGAATAAAGGAATCATCATCTATTTTACCATCTGCCCACCACTCTGCATTGTTTTTTATCCAAGATGGAATTTCTTGTTCTGTTTTAGAAGATAATTCACTATCTATCTCTATTATTTTTTCATGAATAAGAAATCCTAATGCTTTTACAAAATCATTATCAGTGATAAGATCTCTTGACCACCAGTCTGCATTGTTTTTTATCCAAGATGGAATAGTTTTGTTTCTTTGTTTTTCTAATGCCTCTTCTAGTGTACCTCCTGTTTGACTACCTGCATTTCCCATGTATTGTGCAAATGCAGGAGTAAGTATGCCCGCTAAAATCACTAGTGCAAATAAGAATAGAATTTTTTTCAATATCGTTTAGGTTCAATATCATCATATAAATATGAATATTCATACTTTTCATGACTATACATTTGAAGCTTATTTTTCTTATCAGTACAATGTTTAAGATTATAGGTTCAAGTAAGATAACTCCAAGACATCAGATCACATTACCTGATGAAGTCATAAAACACCTTGAGGCGCAAGTTGGAGAAAATGTCGGATATTTTTTGGATGAAAAAACAGGACGAATCTATGTGATGACTCAAGTTAGCGATTGAGTTTCAGATCAAGAGTAGTTACTGATTCAGAAAAATAGTTAAAAAATCCGACAAGGATGAACCATTTAGAAGTCTCAATCAGGTACAGAGTTTGTTTTTTGCATTAGTTATTTTAGGTGGAATTCTCACATATCTTTCAAGATTAAATCCTAATTGTATTGCTTTCATAGTATGATTCCTTTAACTGGTTTTTACTTTCGACTCTTTGGAGACCATCTTTTCAAAAGCAGTGAGCTACTTGTAACAGAAACAGAGCTTGCAGCCATCGCCAACCCTGCCAAAGCTGGATAGAGCAAGCCAATACCTGCAACTGGTATGAGTATTGTATTATACGCAAATGCATAAAATAGATTTTGTTTTATTTTACCAACTGTCTTTTTGCTTATCTCAATGGCAGTTACGACACTGTAAAGATCATCTCTTAAAAGAATGACTTTGCCAGCTTCTAGCGCAACATCTGTACCACTTCCTATTGCAATACCAACATCGGATTGCATTATTGCTGCAGCGTCATTTATGCCATCCCCAACCATTGCAACCTTTTTTCCACTTTTTTGTAATTCTTTTATTACATCGACTTTCTCAGATGGCATTACATTTGCAATCACTCTATCTATTAAGAGATCATTTGCTATTGTAGCAGCTGTTCTTTTGTTATCCCCTGTAAGCATTACTACTTCCACACCGTTGTCTTTTAGTGCCTTGATTGCAGACTTTGCGCTTTGTTTTGGAGAATCAAGTAATGAAATCAAACCAACTAATTGATTGTTAAGTGATACAAGTACTATGGTCTTTCCCTCCTGTTGGAATTGTAAGATACGTTCTTCCACCAAACTAATCTCAACTCCTTCTAATTCTAGCTGTTTTGGACTGCCAACTAGTATTGTATTTCCGTTGTATGTTGCCCTGACACCTCTTCCAGGAATTGCAACAAAATCTGTCGGGTTTTGTAGATCAAGGTTTAACTCACTTGCTTTTTTTACAATTGATTTTGCAAGTGGGTGTTCAGAATTTTTTTCAGCAATTGCAGCAAACTCTAAAATTTTTTCTTCTGAATTAGAAGCAATACTACCATCAGTTAGTGTAATTTGTGTTATGGATAACAAATCAATTACTTGTGGCTTTCCTTCAGTGAGTGTTCCTGTCTTGTCAAATACTGCAATCTTTATCTTGCTGAGCATCTCAAGACCATCACCGCCTTTAAAGATCACACCGTGCTGGGCACCTTTTCCCATTCCAACCATCACTGCAGTTGGAGTTGCAAGACCAAGTGCACATGGACATGCGACAACTAGAATGGCTACTGCTGGAATTAATGCAACTGCAATATGATGTTCTCCAGGGGAAGTAACAAAATACCATGACACAAATGTTACAGTGGCGACAATTAGAACGATAATTGCAAAATATCCCGCAACCTTGTCTACAAGGCGTTGCATAGGCGGTTTTCTTCCCATTGCATCTTCAACAAGACTCATTATCTGTGAGAGCATTGTATCGCTTCCAACCTTTTCAGCTCTTACCAAAAGAGAACCTTCCTTGTTTATTGTACTGCCAATTACAACATCCCCAGGTTTCTTTTCTACAGGCGTTGATTCGCCAGTTATCATGGACTCATCAACTGCCGAGTGTCCTTCAACTACTATGCTGTCTACGGGAATTTTTTCGCCTGGTTTTATAATCAATATATCTCCAGGCTGAATTAACTCGATTGAAATTTCAGATTCTATTTCGTTTTTTCTAATTCTTGCAGTCTTTGGTTGTAGTTCTAACATTTTTTTAATAATTGATGATGCTTTTCCCTTGGTCTTGTTTTCAAGGTACTTGCCAAGAATTATGAAGGTTATCACTATAGCAGCTGCATCATAATAGATATTGTGCCATACAGGTGTGGGAAATGTGTTAAACACACTAAATAGAAACGCTGCAGTTGTACCAGTAACAACTAGTGTATCCATGTTTGCAGATTTCATTTTAGTTATTCTGTATGCTCCAATGTAGAATCTACTTCCAGTAACAAACTGAACTATGCTTGCACAAACAAAAATTATCAGTGCAGCAATTCCTGTGCCTGCAAATGGAATAAATGAAAAAAATTCAGGGTACCCAAGAAACATGACAGGAATTGAAAACACTAGTCCGACGAGGAATAGTTTTTTTAGTTTCTGTGCTTCAATTTCTTCTGATGTTACTATGTCATCTTCACTTAAAATTTGAAATCCTAATTTGCTAATTATTCTCCTAAGATCTGAAATTGAAAGTAATACAGAATTGTATTTAATTACGACTTGATTATTTCCATAATTGACAGATGCTTCTTTGACTCCCTCTACTTCCTGTAGATTTTTTTCTAATTTTTCAGAATCACTAGAATCAGTAATTCCTGTTATCTTTACTGAGAATTTTTCATAAACAGCAGAATATCCAATATCGTTTAGCGCATTTTCAATTTTTTCTAGATCAATTAATGATGAATCAAATTCTAAAACGGCTTTTTCGGCGGCTAAATTTACCTCACATTTTTTTATGCCCTCAATATCTGACATGTAATTTTGAATTGCAGTTATACAGCCAGCACAGTGCATACCTCCAATTTTAATGGCTGTCTTTTTAATACCAACTTTCACAGTGTTTGTATCTTGGTTCATGATTAATAATGACGAACCTCTGATAATTAATATGACATCTTTACAATTGTAAAATACAGTTGTTAAATAAGTGAAAGACCATGTACCAATATGGATAGCAATCACGAACAAAAAATGGATTCTATAAAACATTGTCAAGTAGAGTACATTCGAATTTGTACAAGATGTGGTTCTACTAATGTCAAAATAGTAGGAGATGTAATCAACTGTAACGATTGTAATGCAATTTTATGCTTTGAACACAAAGCCTAGACATGAACACGTTATAGAAGATAAGATAAATTATCTGAAAAATTTATAGAACAAGTAATTTTAATGCAAAAAGATGAGAATTACCAAGTGCAGATGTGTTTGTTCCTTTGGAATAGTTGGCATGATTTTGTGCACTGCTCTCATAGGGTTTAGTACTGTAGGAATGGCAGCTGTGACAATTTCAAATGCTGATCTAAATAACATGAATACAATGTATGAAAATTCGGATGGTTTTGTTGATAAAATTATGAAATTCTTTGATAGTGCAACAGGCATGGCGATTATTCTAGTTTCATTTGCTTCTATGATCCTAGGTATGTGGTATAGAAAAAAATCAAAATTGATTCCAGTTGCAGCAATAGGTGCAGTTTTCATGTTTGCTGGAATGTATCAGACATATTCTCTTTGGCTACAAATTCTTGGCACGGTAATAATGGCATTGACCTACTTGCCAATGTACAGTTTTAGAATTAGCAAAACACTTAGAGTATAATCATAATTGGTTTAAAATTTATTGGGTATATTGGAAAAAGAATGTATTTTAATTACATTTTTTATCGTCTCATCATCTAGAATCTTTGTTTTGTAATTTCCAGTTTACCTTTCATCCATGGGTGTGGTTCACAATGATATTCTATTACTGCAGGTTCTGTGAAAAGAAACTCATAATCATATCCAGGTTTTATAACACCTTGTGAGCCAAAGACACCACTGTAAGAATCTTCAGTTCTATGATCTGGTGTAACAGTATGTGCAGTTGTATCAACATTCTTCCAAATTACAAGATTATCTATTCCTAATTGTATGTTAACTAGTTTTGGCACAAAATTATCTTGTTGTTCAGAACTAGCAGAGCCTTCAATCATTTCGATTATGGTGGTTTTTATTGGTTCCAAAATTTCTTCTGAAACACTTGGTTTTGCTAGAGATTCTGGAAGATAAAATGAAGTGTAAAAAACGACTCCAACAGATGCGCCTATGATGATTGCAATTACACCTATGCCATATGCGTGACTTGATGTAGCACTCATAATTTTAAATTTATTTATTAATAGTACTTAAAGATGGTACATTACAAATGTAAAATTATTTTTAAAAATAAATCATTTCATTAAAGCAATCTTTTCTTCAAATACATAAAATGGCTGTACTCCAGAAATCTTTTCGTATTTTCCTGCTGAATTTATTATTATAAATGTTGGAAGTTGATTAATTCCATTTTTTTGTGCTTCATATGTATTGTATTTTATCTTCTTTTCATATTTTCCAGATTCTAAACATAATTCAAACAAATTTACATCCATACCAATATCTAATGCAAATTTCTTGAGTAAAGCAGCATCTGTCTCATTTTCTAATTGGTTGGAAAATAAAATATTGTGGTAATCCCAATATCTCCCTTGTTCATTTGCACAGTATGTTGCCTCTGAAGCTAGTAATGCATTCTTGCTTGGCGGTTCCATATCTATAAAGATCATGTTAATTTTCCCAGTTTCTATAAAATTTATCATTATATTTGGTCTAGTTTCCTGAAACCATTTTTTACAATCTTGACAATGATAATTTCCAAATTCCATAATAGTCATAGAGGCATCTGCCGATCCTAAGACAGGAGAGCCAAGTGATTTACTAATGGTTCCATAATTTCCATTAACTACGGGTTTAGAATTATCCAATTGAGGCAATACAACGACATATGTTGCCAGCGCAAATACAACTAGTAAAAGAAATAAAACATATGGTTTCATGATGACCAATAGTGTTTTTGTATATTATAGTTCAAGAAGAATTTGAAGTGCTTTTGTTCTGTTTCTAATTGTAATTTCTGTAATGTTTGCGGCAGATGCTATTTTTCGTTGTGACAAATATTCTTTCATCATTTTACCTGCTAAGTATATCGCTGTAGCTGCAATGCTTGTAGGATCCTTTCCTTCCAAAATTCCTGATTGTTTTGCTTTATGAATAATATCTACTGCAAATCGTCTTGTTTTTTCTGACACCCCAGCATTATTTGCTATTCTTGTAATGCATTGTACAGGATCTACTACTGGTATCTGCAAATCAAATTCCCGTATAATTAAGCGGTAATATTTAGTAAGTTCTCTTTTATGAATATTAGTTGCTTTTTGAATGTCTTTTATTGTTCTTGGAGTTTCTGTGATTCTACATGCAACATAAAGTGATGCAGCCACAAATGTAGAGATGTTTCTTCCTTTTGTAAGCCTTCTCTCTACTATTTTTCTGTAAATGTAAGCAGCCTTTTCAACTACTGCCTCCGATACCACAAGTTTATCTTTTGCTCTTTCAAGCTCAGCAAACGCAATAATGAAATTTTTATCAGTTGGTGCACCATTACGTTTTTCCCAAATACGGAGACGTTTTACAGTAGATTTAATTGCAGATGAAAGAGGTTTACCTGTTACATCTCGGTTTATAGGATTAATGATAGTTGATAACCCCATATCGTGTCTTGCTAGAGTTATGTTACTCCCAGTTCTCTGTTTGTTTGTTTCATCAGAGAATGAATTCCATTCAGGATTCATATTTGCAATTTGATCTGCAATCACATAACCACACATGCCACAAATGATTTCACCCGTCAGTTCATCGCTTACTATCAAAATTTTACCGCAACGGATACATTTTTGTGAATTAACATTATTTAGTAAATTTGATATATTTTTTTGTGATTTTTCTTGTGACATAAAACATGTTATTTTATGGATTAATTAAGATCAGTACTTTACATTTGTAAAGCATATCAAATTAATAGTAGAGCAATTAATTAAATTAAATGCATATTAGTAAAAAAATAAAGATGTTTATTTTACTTTCTGGGATTTGGGTTGTCATAACACTACCATTACCATGGCTCGTTAACAATCCCCTTGTATCCATGCCTTCTTTCTACACCATACTAGGAATTATTGGAATAATGTCAATCCCATTTATCATGCTAGGAATAGCATGGAGCATAAAGCCAGAATTAACTACTTAGCCGATAATGTAGTAAATACACGCACGGCAGTATAGAATTTCTCTCCACCGTTATCTGCTTGAAATCGATAATTATACACTGTACTTGATGAAAGCTCATTGATTGTGACACGATGCTCCAAATGAGGCTCATTACTGTTTTGAACTGCATCCGATGCAAAACTAGAATCTGATGTTCGTAATTTTGTGTATTCAACTTCACAAAGTACAGGTAAACTTGTTCTGGCAATAGTAGTTACACTATTTTGCGTAATATTTATGGCTTGAATACTATCAAATTCAACAATGTTGGACTGTTTTGTAGGTGCTTCATAATCATATGACATTACTAAAAAAAACACGACTGCAATACCGATTACAATAAATCCAATAATGAAAAGATTATTCATTTTTCATCTTCTTTATAACAAAATATCAAATTACGATAATACATATGTTACTTTACTACCATCACAGAAATTTTAGATTTATACAAAATAAATATTTTTTATGTCTATTTGCACCAATTTTTATCCTCATATGATGACAGAGTCCCGATGATATGGAATCGAAATAATTTCTTATCTAATAAAAAAGAAAAATAGAATCACTAATAGAAAAACAAGATTAAAATTAATTTTACATTTGTAAAGTATCAAATTTAAATATGCAATTGAAGATTATGGTAATACTACAAGTATCAATAATGAAAATAATATTCAAGTTAATATAATGAAATCATATATGACAAATGATGATTAGTCAGAATGTTTGGATAGGGATAACAATCGGAATATTTTTTGTAGGTCTTGGTATTGGTTTTGCGGCATTTTCAAATTCAAATCAATCAATGAATGTATTTCAGAATCAAAATATGTTTAATCAAATGATGGGACAAAATCCACAAGCAATGACTTGGATGATGGATGATCCTCAGATTAGACAACAAATGTTCCAACAAATGTTCCAACAAATGATGCAAGATCCAGAACAAATGAGTGAATGGATGGCAAATGATCCAAAACATATAGAACAGATGTCTGAAATAATGAAAGAAAATCATGTGTTTATGTCAAAAATGATGTCTACTGTGATGAATGATCCTGATTTAAGATTACAGATGGTAGGTCACATGTCAGAAAATCCAGAGGCATTCAAAGAAATGATGAGCATGATGGGATCTAGAGTACAAGAAAATTTAATGATGAATCAAGATGCGGAGCAGATGACGGATGGTAATATGACTGGAATGAAAGATTCAGGAATGGCAGGCAATATGATGACTCATCCCTAAATTACAATACTAAAATTCTATGAATTATTGAGATGTCAGTTAAATTGATGGATATTAGAAAATGTATTGTATATTTTTAATGATTTCCACGTAAAATGAAAAAAATAATCATAATAGTGACACCAATTGTAATTGCCGTATTTCTCATAGTGACTACTGGCATTTTGTTTTCTTCTTACAACAATGAATGTTATACAATAAAGAAGGACGGTATTGGAAAACAATGTATCATAATCACTAATTGGTGGGATGAACGAGTTTACATAACAACTCCCACACAAAATATCGCCTGCGATGTTATATGTGAATACCAAAAAACTACTGAGCAAGAAAACTTGAAATCAGAATCAATAGAATTTTCTCAAGGACAAATAAAACTAGATGATCTGTTTTTAGACGTACAAATAGCAGACAATGATTTAAAGAGAATGAGAGGATTAATGTTTCAAGAGCAACTTCCTTTTGATAAAGGGATGCTGTTTGTTTTTGATAAACCTGATTTATATTCAATATGGATGCCAAATATGAAATTTTATTTGGATATAATTTGGTTTGATAACGCAGGTAACGTTGTTCATATTCAAAAAAATATAATGCCTTGTCAAACTGCATTAGAAATACAGACATGTCCCATCATTTCACCTAATATAGATTCGCGTTATATTCTTGAGGTAACTTCAGGATTTGTGGATAAATTCAATATTACAAAAGATTCGAAATTCTCTTGGGTCTTACCTGATACTTTGTATGTGCCATAAATATTGTAAGCAATTAATAAAATTCTAATGATTTCATAACTAAAATAGATTTAGCGTTGTATCTATTAAGACTCATCATTGACATGTTTTAATCTTAGATCTGCAAGTAGATTATCTTACACAATAAATTTTTAGTTTCAATATATAATTTGAAAAATGAATTAAAATAAACAACATTTATTCCAATTTTTTGGATTGTTTATTTATTACATCTATGTTCTTTTTCCAAATATTGATAAACTCATTATGATGTTCTATTTTCTCTTTTATCTCTATTTTTGATTCATAATCAGTTGCTATCGTTAATTGTATTTCAAGTTGTTTTTTTGCATCTGTATAAAATTTCATTTTTTTTAAAGCATCTTTTAGTTTTTTTTCATTATATTTTTGGATCTTTTCTTTTAAGAAATTCATGATGTTGTTATAATATAATCAGTATTAAAAAGATTCATAAACTTATTTTTGTTCCAATCGTTTATTCTTTGATTTTACAACTTTGATGTATGATGAAATTTGTAACACAAGTACTGTGATACTCATGACAATAAACGGAATTACAAATGTGCTTTCTGGAGGGACTGTTTTGTGAAATGATTCGGTATAATGTATAAAGAGAAAATATGCAGTATGGATAGACACAAGATAAAAAATGGTGTTGGAACCAGTGTGAATCCACTTCCAAGATGGGGCTCCTAGCCATTTCATTGCCTTGTCTGATGATGTAAATGCAAGAACTATAATCCACAAAAAGGCTACAAAACCTAAGGTATTAGCAAGTCCAAATCCTGGCTCAATACGTACTATTCTCCCTAATTGAGGAACAAACTCATAGCCAAAGAACTTGGCAATGTCCCAGTTTGCCCATCCATCTACAATTAAAATTCCATGTATTATTGCCATCACTGCAAACCATATGCCAAACTCTCTTCGCCATAAAAGCAAAAAATTTGAACGCATCCATAATTTGCTTAATGGTCCTATAATCAAAGTCATAAAAAGCAATGAATATCCAACATCGCCAAATGCACGCCATAATCTCATTTCATCATCCCATTCATAGTGAGCTAACCAAAAAACAAACATTAGAAAAAGTGCAATAATTCCGACAAGTAAATGTTGTAAAAGAAAATTATTTTGTATTTTTATTTTATTCATTTTTTATTATGGTATGCCCCATGATAAATAATATGACAATGAAAAAGATTATGTTGATTCATATCTAAGAAAAGAAATATGACAAGTTATTTTTCCACAGGATTTCCGATCATGTTACCCCATTCAGTCCAGGAACCATCATAGTTTCTAACTTTTGAGTAGCCAAGTAGATATTTTAGGACAAACCAACTGTGAGATGATCTCTCTCCAATTCTACAATAACAGATAACATCTTTGTCTGGAGTTACTCCTTTTGATTCATAATTTTATTTGAGTAGTTCTACAGATTTGAATGTGCCATCAGCATCGTTTACAGCAGTTGCCCAAGGAATGTTATTTGCCTTTGG
>JAGXTE010000033.1 GCA_018334095.1 Nitrosarchaeum sp. | reverse complement strand
GTCAAAATTAGTAAGATTTGTCAACCAATAATTGTGGCAGGTGGAGGAAATATTGCAAGACATTACATTACTCATGCAAGATCTTCTGGAGCTGATGAATCTACTTTAGATGAACTTGGAATTGAAATTTCTAGATTAAATGCAAAACTTTTGATTTATGCCCTAAAAACTAAAGCATATTCACATCCCCCAACAACATTACAAGAAGTAAGACATGCAGTTGATGATGGATTAATTGTAGTTACAGGCGGTTTACATCCTGGACAAAGTACCAATGGCACCGCAGCTCTTATTGCAGAAAAAATCAATGCAGAACAATTTCTTAATGCTACTGATGTTGATGGTGTTTATGATATGGACCCTAACAAATTCAAAAATGCAAAAAAATTCAAACGAATTGAACTAAAGAATTTAAAAAATATGCTGGTTCATGAAGATTCTGTTGCTGGAGGCTATGATTTGATGGATATAGTAGCTCTCAAAATAATCGAACGCTCTAAAATTAAAACACGAATTATTAAAGCTGACCTCAAAACACTTGAAAAAGCAATCAAAGGTGGAGAGGTAGGAACAGAAATAGTTCTCCAATCAAAATAATTATTCTAAAATTTCGTTTTGTACGGTAGGACGACTTTCTGACCAAATCTGAATCTTATTTTCAGGATATTCTGGAATTCCAGACTCTCTTAATTTATTGTAAATTGTAAGTGCTTCATTTTTTTCTACAGCCTTTGATTGAGCCTTAGTAAATCCATCTTTATCTGCAATTATTGCAACATATCCCTCAGGTGAAGTAATTACAGCTACAAAATCTTCTTCTCCTACTGGAAAAAACTCACCATTAATTTTTTTTGTAGTTAGTGTTAACATTCCAAATCCTGCGACATCAAACATTTTCATTTGAGATTTACTTGCTCTTTGTTTTCCTTGTTGGACTGCTTGGAAATATTGCATGATTCATTTTACTCTTTAATATTATAATAACTATCTCAACATTTAAGATATGTAAAAATTAAGTAAAATTGAGTGAACTCTAAAATCTTTGTTTTTGTAGCAGTTATTGCTTTAGCAGCAGCTTTGGGTATGATTCTTCTGTCAGGTTCATCATCTGTTATAAATTCACCAGAAAACACTAATCAAGAAATCAAATCCGATGTATCGCAAGAACCGCTATCAGCTCAAATACAATCACTAAATGTTGAACTAAATGATATCTCAATAAAAGAAGTTACTCCTAGGGGAGCTACAATTGAAATATCATTTAAGATTAACAATCCAAATTCAAATTCCGTAATTGTACAAGTGATGGATTATCAGTTATTTGAAACTGGATATTCTAACGTAGAACAAATTTCGGGTGGTCAAATTGGAAGTAGACCAGAAGGAATGGTAGAATTCGGATCTGATTACTATGTACTTCTAGCTGAAAACTCTATAGTTTTAAAAGATAAAATTCAATTGAAAAATACCGGTAATACTCCCAAGTTATGGTCTGATCTAGAAAGTGATACTGCAAAATGGCGAGTTACTGGTACTGTTTTCTATAATCTTAGTTCAATGACTAGCGGACAAGAAAATACACTTCATTTTGAATTTGAAAAATAAATAAAACTAAAAATTACTATATAGTATCATAAAAACTAAAAATTATGATAATTTGTTTTTAGATAAAAAATATTGGCAAAATTATAAAAGCCCCTGAAGTAGTTTTTTATTAAATGGCAGAAGCAGGAATGGCCGCATTTGGCTCAGCAGTAGGAGTAGCAATTGCACTAGCAGTAGTGTGTTTTGCACTTCGTGGTAAAGGACATCCTGAACCACTGGACTAATCAAAGGAAATTATTCCTTTACAATATTTTTCATTTATCTAACTAATCTTTACCCAAACCTAGCATTTCTGCTAATGATACCTGTTTGGTATTTTTCTTCATGATGAAACATCTTTGATAGTATTGACACTCCATACAATCTGTAGATGGTTCTAAAATTGGAGTCTTTTGTTCTTTAAGAAGATCATTTAGAACTCTTACTCTTCTAATAACTTCTTCAAACATTTTTTTATCACGAGTTAACGAAAACATAATCTCTTCTCTATCTCCAGTAATGTAAATAATCACTCCATCTGTTTTATCATAAATCCACATGCAAGCATTAAGATAAAGTAAATCATTTGCAAGAGGAGATTCTAAACTAGCATTTGTCGGTCTAAATAAAATAATTGAATTATCTGCAATCATATCTGCATGCCCTCTTAACTTAATATCATCAATAGAGAATTCTTTTGGATCACTACCATATTGTAATTTTCGAAGTAGGCCAGAGAGGAGATCATTAAAACCACGCCTTTCAACCTCTTTAGGTTCAATTCTATCATAATATGAGCGTCTTAGACATTGGACCACTTCTTTTAGGTGAATGGTTTTGATGTCTTTAGCATCTATTTTGGTCTCTAATTCTCTACCAATAGAATCTACAGCATTTTTTATAATACTTCTATAATCTCTATCTCCCATCATGATAAATCACTTAACAAATTCATCTTTATAGATTAGCTCATTACTTTGGTCAATAATTTTGAAATTTTAGTAGAGAATGCTAATATGATAAAATGGGTTCCAAAGCCTAGAATTGCACCTACTATGATATTTCCTGTTAGAAAGTAAATGCCAAGAAACAGTCCTAAAGGAGGTAATGATAAAATCATGGCTAAAAACGTGCTAACCCAAATAGTATTAGTCAAAACCTCTGTAGTAATTTCAGTTTTTTTCTTTGGAAATCTGATCATTTTAAAAATTCTATTCTACTTCCAAAATTAACTTTGACATGGTAATTTCAGTTGGTATTTTTTGTTCAACTGCAAATGCAATAGCTGCTAAATTTCTAACTTCAAATGCAGTTAGTTTAGTAATTCCCACAATTGTTGCAAAACTAAACATTTTTGTGAAAGATCTTATGGCTGTTTGGTAAATTGCCATTTCAAACGCTCTTTCAAATTCAGCAATAGCATCTAATTCTTTTTCAGTTTGAGGGATCAAAGTTTTGTATTTTGTGTTTGATAATTCATTAAATGCGTCTTTAATTGTTGCAGCTGCAATCATTCTTCCAAGCAGTTCTTTTGCAGTAGGAGTTTGAGCAACAATTAGATCTTGAATTTGATCTTCTTTTAATCCCCAGAATTTTCCTCTAATTACACTTAGAATATTGTAAAAATCTACATCCATTCCAACCAATTTTGTAGCATCTTTATCTGCATAATTTTTCATAGCACCAGCTAAATGTTGAATTAAAATTTTATCAAAATATGTATCAAAAATTTGGACATTTTTTCTTTCACTGTATAAAGCTGCAGCCTTTGCAATTTCTTCTCCAAATTGTACTGAATTCAAGCTTGCAACTGCCTCTTCCAAATCTTTTGAAACTAATGCTTTAATGACAACGTCTCTTTGCTTGATTAATTCTTCAGCATGAAGATTCACATGAGTTTCAATTTCTTCTTGAGGTTTCCCTAAAGCTTTTCCTTTTAAAATTGATTTTAAATTTGAAACAATGAATTTCATATAATATGCATCTAAAACACCTGAATTTCCTGACGTTTTTGCAATTGAATAATGTGTATCTGCTAAATGACTTCTTAGTGCAGATTCGATACCTTGTGACGTATATGGCTTTTGTACCTCTGAAATAGAATCTCCATAGATTGTATTTTTGATTCTAGTCATTAATTCATCAAGATCCCTTGATTCTGCTAACGTTTGAAAATCAGATTTTTTTAATAATTTACCTCGTTTACTATATGATTTTACAGATGCATAGACATTTTTTGCTCCACCCATTTAGGTAAATTTCAATAGATGCGGATTTTAATGTTTGGCGATCCGTTCCTAAAAGCCTGATATTTTAAGTAATTTTATTAAGAAAACTGATGGTTTCTTCTTTATCCTGCTTTGGTAGATTCAAAAATGTCTCTAAAATCTCCTTTTGAATCAATAAAGACTCGTCAGAAATCTCCTTTAGTTTTGAGAGTTCAAATGGAAGCAAATCTTTAATTTTATTATCACAAAACGCCTTTACATATTTTTGAAAAATTGAATAAGTAAAATTTGGGCTAGCCTTTGATAGATTTGTAATAATCCCCTCATAATTTTTCTCCTTTGAATCCGCTTGTGAAAAAAATTTCTCTAACAATCTGTCTTTACTTACAACATTACTTAGCGATAATGCTACAAGTATTCCTTTTTTTGTTAAATGATAATATGGAATGCCTTTTTCTTGAAGAGCTTTTGGGCCTCGTTTCATAGGCAATCTCCCATCTTCTTCAGCAATTCCCATTGGGATCAAAATTTCATCTAGATCTCGAAAAATTCCAGAATAGATATTTTTCCATGCAATCCCATGAATCTTTGCAATTTTCTGAGAGATCCCTGTTCTTGTTCTCTCTGCTGGATTGACATTACTTGCTAATATTGCAATAATTGATCTTTGCCTATTTGCTTCCCCTGTTAACTCTTCACCTTTTGTCTTGAAAGTATCAAAAATTGATAATTTTGTACCTATTTTCTTCATTTAATCACCAAATGACATAATATTCATTTTCTATGATAATATCAGAATATACTGAAATATAATAATTTACATTTTTACAAGTTTTTACATCTTCAATGCTTAAATAATTTTCAATTTCGATTAATTTAATGAATTCTAGGAACCACAAGTATGCTCTATTACTTGTGGCCGCAGTAGCCATTACAGCAGCAGGTGCAATGTCACAAGCATTCGCACAAAATGTTAATGATGGTATGGACGGATACGTTGCAGGAACTAGTGGAATCTACACTGGTAATCCTAACGAATGTTGGTATGATGATGGCGAAGGTAACATGATGCCCTGTAGAATTGATACAGGTGATACAGCATGGATACTAACAGCTACTTCATTGGTACTCTTCATGTCACCCGGAGTCGGCTTCTTTTATGGCGGATTAGCCAGATCAAAGAACGTCGTCAACGTACTTGGTATGACCATAATTGTTATGGGACTTATCTCAGTACAATGGGTTCTATGGGGATATTCTCTAGCATTTGGTCCAATTGATAGTGATGCAAACATGTTCATGGGCTCACTTCAATATGTTGGCTTCAATGACGTCTCTCACTATGCACCATTAGGTGAAGCAGGTCCATGTGCAGACACATGGTCAGCAGCTTACCAGATGAATGCGATGGTGGAAGCAGATCAATGTAGTCAAGGTTGGCCAGGTACTGTACCTCATCAATTATTCGCAATGTTCCAAGCAACATTCGCAATTATCACACCAATTCTAATTATTGGTGGATTAATTGATAGAATTAAGTTCAGCGCATTGATAATCTTCATACTCCTATGGGCTACCTTCGTTTACGATCCAGTTGCACACTGGGTTTGGGGCGGTGGTTATATAGGAGGAGGTGCATTAGATCTTAATCCTGACTTATCTCCATCGTTTGCATTAGACTTTGCTGGTGGTACTGTAGTACACATTACTTCTGGATTCTCTGCATTGGCAGGTGCCTTAATCCTTGGCAGAAGACTTGGATATGGTAAAGTACCAATGGAACCACATAACATCCCAATGGTAGTCCTCGGAGCAGGAATACTCTGGTTTGGATGGTTTGGTTTCAACGCAGGAAGCGAAGTAATGGTAGACGGCATTACCGTAAGCGCATGGACAGTTACAAATACTGCAACAGGTATGGCTGCTCTTACTTGGGTCTTGATGTCATGGGCACATACAGGAAAACCAAGTATTGTAGGAGCTGCATCAGGTGCAGTAGCAGGTTTAGTAGCTATCACTCCAGCTTCAGGTTGGGTAGGTCCAATGGCTTCAATTATAATCGGTATTGCTGCTGGAACAGTTTGTTACGCAGCTGTAACATTCAAAAACGCACGTAAATGGGACGACGCATTAGATGTATGGGGAGTACACGGAATGGGTGGTCTTACCGGTGCAATTTTGACTGGTACATTAGCTAGTCCACACATTTGGGATACCGGTGACGGTATTGGTGCTTGGACTGGTACTGCTGAAGGAATGGAACAGCAAGCAATTAGCATCATTGGTGCAGCAATCTCAGTAGGTTATGCATTTGGTGTTACGATTGTAATTCTCAAAATAATGGATGCCGTTTGGCCAGGTGGAATCAGGGTCACTCCAAAAGAAGAGGAGATTGGTCTTGATTTGGCACAACACGGAGAAAGAGCATACGTTAACGAATAAGGAAAATTCCTTTTTCTTTTATTTTTATTATTCAATACAAATCAATTTAGATTTGATCATTTTATCCAAATCATGTTAATTTCTACATCTGACCTTAACTCAATTCTAAATGATCCTAATGTCATAATAGTGGACACTCGATCATTTAAGGAATATTCTGAGGGTCATATTCCTAATTCTGTAAATTTAGATCTGTTTGCATTTCATTGGATAGATACAACAAAAGAAGGAATTGAAAATTTTAACAGTCAAACTCAAAGTATTCTTTCGTTTCTTGGAGTGACACCTGAAAAAAAAGTGATCTTTTATGATGCTGTTTCTGGAATGCTTGCAGCTAGAGGTGTTTGGATGTTACTTTATTTTTCACATCAAAACGTCTCCATGTTAGATGGCGGAATAACAAAATGGAAAAAAGAAAATCTATCACTTGAAACAAAACCAAATGGATTCAAACCATCCAAATTTACTGGAAAGATTAATCCCGATATTATTTCTGGATTTGAATATATCCGAGATAATCTAAATAATGTAAAAATTATTGATGCTCGTTCTATAGGAGAATATACTGGAAGTGTAATTAGAGCTGCTCAATCTGGACACATTCCAAACTCCATCAATATTGATTGGAATGAAAACATCGAAAAAGATGGTACCTTTAAGACTAATTCAGAACTGTCAAAACTTTACGATTTTCCAAAGGATACAGAAATTATTACTTATTGTCATGGTGCCTATAGAGCGGCAAATTCCTATCTTGCTTTAAAAAAACTAGGATTTGATAAAGTACGTGTATATCTTGGTTCTTGGGGAGAATGGGGAAATAAACCAGAGTTACCAGTAGAAAAATAATATTCAATTTTTACATATATTTTTCCAAAAATAGTATATGAATTCCTGAATGTGGAATCAAATTATTTTCTAACCAGATTTTTTACTAGTTTGATAAGATTATCATGAAGTTCATACTTTGCAAATAATCTCCTAAGCAAAAAACTTCTAGTAAAATTAATTGAAGCATAGACACCTGTGATTGTTATGTTTGCAACTAGGGGATCTTCCTTAATCCAATTTGCAGATAATGGTAAGATGATTATTCCTACCACAAACATCATTGGATAACCACCCATCAAGTTAGCTGTGGCTTCAAAGAGACTCTTTTTGTATGAATCAATCTTTTTAGTCATTGATTTTCATTCACCTCATGATTTTTTTGTAATTGTGTAATGGTTTTCATGAATTAGTTAGAATAGCTAAATTATTAAATAACATGTTAATAGTATGCATACTAAGAATACTATTATGGATAGAATTTCAAAATTACGCATACACATTGCTCCTGTGGGATATGAGATTGACAGAGTGGTACTTCCTGCAAAACAAGAAAAGGCAGACAGGGTTTGGTTGCTACTTCATGAAAACAAAAACGAAGACAAGTCAGGTCCATTTACTACAAAAATTACAAACCAGTTAGAAAAATTAGGAATTGAAGTAAAACAAGAGGAGCATAACAGACGAGATCTATTTCAAATTATACGAGTAATAAAAAATATCATTGAAAAAGAAAAAGGAAATGAAATCTATGTTAACTTAGCATCAGGTAGTAAGATCCAAGCAGTAGGTACTATGATGGCATGTATGATGTTCAATGACAATAAAAACATCCACCCATTTTATGTGGAGGCAAAAACCTATCGAGGAGTTGATGCAAAGCAACCAGTATCAACTGGAATTAAAGACATTCAAGATGTTCCACCATATTCTATAAAAATTCCTGAAGAAAAACTAATTCAAGCACTGGAGATCATTAAAGAAAATAATGGCAAGATAACTAAAAAAGAGATGGCAGAAATTTCAGAAGAAAAAAACATCATCACAGTTAACGCACAAGAGGAAAATCATTCCATGGCAAGATTTGCAAGTCTTGATAAAAATATTATTCAACCACTAGAAGCACAGTGGAAGTTTATACATATTGAAAAGATAGGGCGTAATCGATGGATAACATTTACTCAAGAAGGTAAAAATGCAATAGAGTTCTTGTTATGATGAACATTATATGAGAAAATAAAATGAAAACTAAATTTCACGTCTATCTACACCCATAAAAATAATTTTACATTTGTCAAGTATTCATATTATATTTTAATTTGGTACATTTTACATTTGTAAAGTCCACTATTTTACTATCTCAACTTTTTAGAATATCTGAAGAAAAAATGAACGTAACACAACAAGTTACAAAAACAAATAGACTCCATGAGATAACCTATTGGGGAATCAGAGCATCAGTAGGTGTAATCTTTATCGTATATGGACTGCAAAAATTCAATCCAATATGGAGAGAATATCTTATAGGGTTTGGCTTGCCACCAGAACTGCAAATCCCAATAGCATTGGCAGAAACTATTGGAGGAATATTCCTTATTGTAGGATTCATGACTAGAATTACAGGAGTAGTATTCAGTGTGATTCTACTTGATGCGATATTTCACATTAGATGGGAAAAAGGATTTCTCATATCACAAGGTGGTTGGGATTATGATCTTGCCTTACTTGCAATGGTTCTTTTTGTTCTAGTTACAGGTTCAGGAAAAATATCTATTGCATCAAAAGTGAAGATTCCAAATCTTCTTCACTAATTTTTTTATTTTTTTACTCCTATCTGCATTCATTTTATTCTACAAAACAGTTAGAGTTCCTGTGGAGTTGAAACTAAAAGATGAATTATTTTTTCTTCCAAATAAATTGGTTGTAAATTAGTTCTGGTCTAATTTGTCTGAATGGTTGAGAACCACCTACATACCATTTTGTAAAGAATTCGTATAGATGCAATCTGAGTGACTGAATATACACAATCAATCCCTCAATCATCATAATTCCCAAGTTTCCCCCAATAATCATTGCCATCGCTCCACCAGATTCTGCACCGCCCAAAGATGCAAATGCATTATTTACTGTCATTAACAATGCAGCATGTACAAGTAACATAATTCCAAGTCGAGCATAACTAATTGTATGAGCTAAACTTTCTACAGTTTTACCAAGTAATACTTCCATGAGAACACTTGCAGGATCTCCTCCGCTTTCTGGATGTTTCTTTGCATGTAAAATTCCTCCAACCATCATCAATACCATTGATGCGATAACAATGATAACTGCAATTCTTGTAACGATCCAAACTTGTGCCCAATCTCCAAGAAATATTGTAACCCAAGGAACTGCTTCAGTATGTACTTTTGAATACATGTTCATCACATCATATTGTGAACCAATAGCACACATCATTATAACAACAATACCTCCATAGAGTGTAATGTTTGGAATTGCTTCAGTAAACATTACAAGTTTGTGTCCTTCTGCAGCTAGTCTTCTGATTCGTAAAACCATAGCCCACACTAGATGAACAATTCCAATGAATAATGACACTTTGAGAATGTTGATGACTTGATCAAATGTAAGTTCTGCAACACTAAGAATTCCGACAATCCAACTAACTGAATATAGAGCTCCTCCTTCTGCTAAAAGCCCTTCAAATGGACCCATATGAGAAATATGATATCCAAACATCTCTCCAGTACCTACACCTGCAATTGCAGCTGATGCACCAGAAATTGCAATGAGCATTCCCCATCTTGCTAAATCGCCTTGCCCTTTTACTTTGAATAATAATCCTAATCCCATTAATAATAATCCGTGACCCATATCTGCAAACATCAATCCATAAAAAATTGGCCACATTAGTGCAATCATAGGAGTTGGATCTGGTTCTCCTTTCTTTGGAATACCTTGGCTTTTTGTAATCACTTCAAACGTTCTTACAAATTTTTTATTTTCAAATAATGTAGGTAATTCCTCTACTTGCTTTGGATCAGTAACATCTTCAATTACTGACATCCATTGTTTTGTAGAATCTTTAAACTTGGCTTCCATTCTTTTTGGAATGTATCCTTGTATTACTGCAAAATTTTTAGTGCCTCCAGGTTTTCTTAGCATTTCAAGAACATCTTTTGCAACTAGTGCTTTTTCATGAATAGCAAGAATATCTTGACGAATTTTCTTTTTATATTTTAAAAGTTCTTTAGATATTGAAGTTTGTTTTGTGGTTAATTCTTTAATTTTGGATTCAGCCAACGCATAAGCTTCACTAGGAACTTGTGGAAATCCCTCTGGAATCTTAAATGAATTGGAATTAAAACTTCTTAGAATCTTGAAAACTTTTTCAGAATCTTCAATATCGGAAATTACTAAAAGTGCGGTTTTGTCTTTGCTTTCTAAATCATATTTGTATATTGTAATGCCTTCAAGTGAACGACTAATCTCTTCATAGTCTGAAGAATTGATAACAAAAAGATTTGTAAAAAAATACCTCATTAATCCAAATCCAGTAAGATCTAGATTCATTTTTCTAATTACTTCCAAAGTATCCTTGAGTGATTTGTATTCCTCAATTGCAAGTCTGGTGTTTTGTGCATCCTCTAATAATTTAGCAGGCTCATCGATTATTGATGGAGTTGTTTTTCTCAAATCATTTATCATATGTTCAATTTCATCAATTTCATAATTTTTTTTCTTGATTACCGTACCTTTGAAGAGTATCTCCATAATTCCCACTGTTAATGGAATTCCCATACCCTTGACCACATCATCAATTGATTGGAATGTTTTTTGGGCCTCTAACAGTAAATCGTCGATTTCAGGTGTTACTTGATCACTCGGTGAATCAATTTTATGAAACCATTCAAACTCTGTTAATCTAGATATTGCCTGTGGTGATTCACTTCTTGGCAAAACTATAGTTCCCAGTTTTAGATCGGCGGTTCCCAAGACATTCCTGTGTAATTTTATTTAGTTTAATATCTTTCCAAAATTGCCCTTTTTCCCAAACATTAAAATCTATTATGAATTAACGCGTCACATTGGGATCTAATTCTGCATTAGAACAAACAATCGACAAAATACTTACAAAAACCGAGAAAGATGTTTTGTCAAATATCCGATCTGCTCTAACTGAATCTAATCAAACACTTGATGATTCTATTCCTAAACTGGAGCGAGAATACGATAAAATCGTCTCAGATGGCAAAAAAGAGGCAGATAAAATAGAAAAACAGCTTATTGGAAGCTCCGATCTTGAAGCCAGAAATAACAGACTTTTAGCATTAGAAAAAGCAGTAGATGATGTATTTACAAAAGCAATTGAACAAATTTCAAATACAAATCGTAATGATGATTATTCTAAACTAATGACAACCTTATTGGATGAAGCAACTACAATTTTAGGTACAACCAAAGTTGTAATTTCAACAAATTCTAAAGACAAAAACATTGTCCAATCTTTATTATCCAAATATTCTGGTGCAGAACTTTCTCCAGAACCAATTACCTGTATGGGAGGTATTACAGTAAAATCAAAAGATGGCGGAATGAAATTTGATAATACCATTGATGCAAGAATACAGCGTATGAAGCCTTTAATAAGGAAAGAAATTGCCACAAAATTCGGAGTAGGTAATTAGTATGGCAGCTCAAGGTAGAATTGTTTGGGTCAGCGGTCCTGCAGTAAAGGCCGATGGAATGTCTGATGCCAAAATGTATGAAACTGTAGTTGTTGGTAACTCAAAATTAGTTGGCGAAGTTATTCGTCTAACTGGTGATGTTGCATTTATTCAAGTTTACGAGTCAACAAGTGGACTAAAACCAGGTGAACCTGTAGTTGGTACAGGAAACCCACTTAGCGTTTTATTAGGTCCAGGTATTATTGGACAAATTTATGATGGAATTCAAAGACCATTAAAAGAATTATCAAAAGCCTCTGGTTCATTCATTGGTAGAGGTATTACTACAACTCCTGTTGATATGGTTAAGAAATTCCACTTTGTCCCATCTGTTAGTAACGGTGATGAAGTTGCTGCAGGAAATGTTCTTGGAACAGTTCAGGAAACTGATCTTATTCTTCATTCTATTATGGTTCCACCAGATCATCCTGGCGGAAAGATCTCAAATATGGTAAGTGAAGGAGATTATAATTTAGAAACTGTATTAGCTACAACCGAAAAAGATGGACAAAAAATTCAACTTAAAATGTATCATAGATGGCCTGTTAGAAAACCACGTCCATACCATACCCGATATGATCCAACAGTTCCACTTCTTACCGGACAACGTGTAATTGATACATTCTTCCCTATTGCTAAAGGAGGAACCGGTTCTATCCCAGGTGCATTCGGGACAGGAAAGACTGTTACATTACATCAGATTGCAAAATGGGCTGATTCACAAGTTGTAGTTTACATCGGATGCGGTGAAAGAGGAAACGAAATGACTGAAGTATTAGTTGAATTTCCACATCTTAAAGATCCACGTAGTGGCAAACCACTTATGGATAGAACAGTTTTGGTTGCAAACACAAGTAACATGCCAGTAGCTGCAAGAGAAGCAAGTATCTACACTGGTGTAACAATTGCAGAATATTACAGAGATATGGGTTATGACGTTGTACTTGTAGCTGATTCTACTAGCAGATGGGCAGAATCACTCAGAGAAATGAGTGGAAGATTAGAAGAGATGCCAGCAGAAGAAGGATATCCATCATATCTTGCATCAAGATTAGCAGAATTTTATGAAAGAGCAGGACGTGTTAAAGCAGTTGGCAGTCCTAATCGTGACGGTTCAGTTACATTGGTTGGAGCAGTTTCACCATCAGGTGGAGATTTCACAGAACCTGTAACAACACATACCATGAGATTTATCAAAACATTTTGGGCTTTAGATGCAAAACTCGCTTACTCTAGACACTATCCATCAATTAACTGGATGAATAGCTATTCTGGATATCTTGGAGATATTGCAAAATGGTGGGGTGAGAATATCAATAGTGATTGGTTATCATTAAGAAGTGAAGCTTATGGTGTATTACAAAGAGAGGATACACTAAAAGAAATTGTTAGACTCTTAGGTCCAGAAGCATTACCTGATGAAGAAAAACTAATTCTTGAAGTTGCAAGAATGTTAAAGATTGGTCTATTACAACAAAACTCATTTGATGATGTTGATACTTATTGTAGCCCTCAAAAGCAGTACAAATTATTGAAATTATCAGTAGAATTTTACAAACGAGGTCAACAAGCACTTAAAGAGGGTGCATCATTAGCTGACATTCGTGCAATGACTATAATTCCTACATTGCTTAAAGCAAGAATGGATATCAAAGATGATGAAATTCCTAAACTTGATCAACTAGATATTGATATGAAAGAACAATTCAAATCTATTACAGGAGTGAAAGTTTCGAATTGACAGCTAAAGGCGGAGTTCAATACAGCAAGATTGCTGAAATCAAAGGTCCATTGGTAGTTGTTGATGATGTTGAAAATGCAGCATTTGATGAACTTGTAGAAATTGAAACTAAAGAAGGCGAAAGAAGATTAGGTAAAGTTCTTGAAGTTGGAAATGGTAAAGCAATAGTTCAGGTATTTGAGGGAACTACTGGATTATCTATCTCTGGTACAAGTGCAAAATTTGTTGGTAAACTTATGGAAATGCCAGTATCAAAGGAGGTACTTGGCAGAGTATTTGACGGACTAGGTAGACCAAAAGATGGACTCCCAGATCCAATTGCTGATAAATTTATTGATATCAACGGAGAACCAATGAATCCCGAACAACGTGAATATCCAAAAGACTTCATTCAAACTGGTGTTTCTGTTATTGATGGAATGATTACTCTTGTAAGAGGACAAAAACTACCAATATTTTCTGGCTCTGGTATGTCTCATAACATTCTTGCAGCACAAATTGCAAGACAAGCAAGTGTTGTTGGTACAAAAGATGACTTTGCAGTAGTATTTGCAGCAATTGGTGTGCAATACAGTGAAGCAGAATATTTCAGAAGAAGTCTTGAAGAGTCTGGTGCACTAAAAAGAAGTGTTCTATTTTTAAACACAGCAGATGATCCAGCTATTGAAAGAATTATCACTCCAAGAGTAGCATTAACTGTAGCAGAATATCTTGCATTTGATCTTGGAATGCATGTACTTGTAATCCTAACTGATATGACAAATTATGCAGAAGCATTAAGAGAAATTAGTGCAGCAAGAGAGGAAGTTCCAGGCAGAAAAGGTTATCCCGGTTATCTCTATACTGATCTTTCAACAATTTATGAAAGAGCAGGAAAATTAAATGGCAGAAAAGGTAGTGTAACCCAAGTTCCAATTTTATCAATGCCTTCAGATGACATTACACATCCAATCCCTGATCTTACTGGATATATCACAGAGGGCCAAGTTGTACTTGGAAGAGATTTGTTCAGACAAGGTGT
>JAGXTE010000032.1 GCA_018334095.1 Nitrosarchaeum sp. | reverse complement strand
TTTCCCACAACGAGGACACTTTCTCTCAGAAAAGACAGGCATTGTATTGATGATACCTGCATTGTTATCATGTTTTACTAAATCCTAAAACAAGCAAAAAAGTAAGAAATTAGGCATCAATTCTGTCTAATTCGTACCTAAGTTCGTCAATATCTGCCTGAGTGAACCCATCTGGGATCTCATTTGGGTTCTTTTTGAGTTGGCTCAGCAAGAGCAAAAACAGCCTATTTTGGATGCTGTGGGTTTTCTTTTCTTGCTCTGAGATCATCTTTGTTCTTCCCTCAAGTTCTGCCTCTTTTACCTTGACTCTAACCATATCGTCTATCGTTAGACTCGGGATTGCCAACTTGTACTGGTAAAACAACTCTTCTATGACAGGTACATAGTATGACGAATCAAGTGTGATGGCACGATTCTCCTCGTCTTTGTATGTTGAGTGTCCTACCAGTCTTTCGGCTGTTGCCATCTTGATGTTTGGCGTGTTTTTGAGAATTGTTAGGAACCTCTTTCGGAATGCATGCAGAGTCATCTTATCGTATCTCTGGTATGTTGCATCCTTTGGGTCTCTTCTGCCTGCTTGCATCAGTACTCTTCTTATGGAAGTGTATACGGCAAACTGTCCCATTGGTAAGAGTTCAGTCCCATTGTGGTTTTGAGCCAAAAACACTGGAGTCTCTGGAGTGAATATTTCTCCTTCTAGTTTGCGTTTGGCTAGATATTTTTCTAGTTCTTCGGAGCACTCTGGAGTGCAAAAAGTCCAATATTCTTCTACACTTCCCTCATAGATACAAAATGCTTTGCAACCATGTGGCATGTCCTTGATGTGTTTCATTTTTAGTTCAATGATTGCACCAACGCGAACTCCAGTTGATGCCAAAAACAAAATCAATGCTCTGGCTCTCTGATTCTTTGCAACACTTAGCATCTCTTGAATGTCTCGTGTTGTGTATGCAAGTTTGCCTGTACGCTTTACTTTCTTTGGCAACAGTCTTAGAATTTTTTTCCACTTTAGTTCTACGTCATTTATCTCAAAGAATGCCTTTAGTGCAAAGACTCGCACTCCTCCTGAATTGGGGGATTTGGTAGGATCTGAAGTTTCAGCCATGATATAGTCTTCAATCATTTTCTGAACTTTGTCTTTACTCTCAATAGAAAGCATATCGTATTTTTCCTTGGGATAGCCTGACCATTTCATAAAGTGGTCAAGATACTGCTTGTAGACCTTGAAACTGGCTTTCGATTTGACGCTTTTTTGGAACAATAGCAGGCTTCGTTGCATTGTACCTGTTTGGATTTTAGGGTATTTTACCCCCGTTTTATTTTCTACTTCACGGATAGTATTGTTTAATTTTCCTTCCACTTGATTGAGCACCCAATTGATGGGTCAAAATCTTTTTCAATTATCTCTCCAGCTAGTAATTTTTCTATATTCTTACTCATTGTTTTTTCAGTAGCAATTGCATCCGGTTTCATTGCATTGTCTATCTTTCCATGAAATACTAGCTGTTTGTTGCTATTAAACAAGAAAGGATCTGGTGTACATATTGCACCATACTTCTTTGCAATTTCTTGAGTGTCATCCACTAAATAATCAAATTTGAATCCCTTTTCTTTTGCAGTTACTTTCATATTTTCAAAACTGTCTTCTGGATAGTCTTTAGAATCATTGCTGTTTATTCCAACTAATGCTATTTTATCACCATATTTTTCATATAACTCGTTTAACGCGTCTACTTTCGCCTTGACATATGGACAGTGATTACACATGAAAATAACTAAAATTCCACGATAATTGTTATAGTCATTTAATGTATGTTTTTTATCATCAATGCCCAAGAGTTGAAATTCTGGGGCTTTGTCTCCTGGTTTTAATTTAATTTGAGATTCTAAAAGTACCATGAATTGATATTTTGTTATACAAATAAAATTCTTCTCAAGAAGACAACAATTAAAATCCACACCTTATCCCTTCTTGATGTGGGCTGGTAGTATAGCCTGGTAGTATACCCGCCTTGCACGCGGGGGGTCATGGGTTCAAATCCCGTCCAGTCCACTTACACACTCTTCGATCAATTCTGAATATCGGATTTCTGGATGGATTTAAATAGGATAACTTTTCGTTTTAATCTATGACAAGCGCAGCAGATGCATGGCCAGTTTGGATTCCACTCATTGTTGGATTGGCACCAGGATTAGTATACTGGTTAGCAATTACCGCAATGAAGAAAAGACGATAAAATTTTTATTTCTTTTAACTTCTTTTTATTAATTATTCAGTGATAACTGGGTTAAACGTTCTTACCTTTCTTGTTGACTATATCACATGTTGCATAAAATTAATCTCTAATCAATAAAATTTACATGATGAAACTTATTTTTAGCATGTTTTTGATTTTAATGTTATTTCCCATCAGCTCAAGTTTTGCTCAAAAAACTGATACATTACCTACGTTATCTGTAATTCTCACAAGTAATACTCCATATGTTTACCAAGATAAACAAGGATATACTGTTGTGGTGGGCGAAGTTAAAAATACCAATACCATTACTTCTGTGACCGATGTACGAATACGTGTAATATTTTATGATGATACCAATCCTGAGCCTTTAGAAATTGTTGAAGGAAAATCATCTTTGCAAGTAATCCCACCTCTTGGAACATCCCCTTACATCATTAAATCAAAAACTCCAAATTCTGAGATCACACATGCCTCTGTTTCTCTTGGTTTATTCAATTCATCATCTTCTAAATCAAAACAACTATCTGTTGAAGTAAACAATATTGATTTAGATGACACTTTGCGTTTTTCAGGTGTTTTAAAAAATGGAGCGGCTCCATCAAATAATACTAATGTTTATCTTGCCTTCTATGATAATTTTCAACCTCCTAGAGTAATTGACGTAATTACGATTCCTATAGGAAGTGTTGAATCAAATGAAACAATAAATTTCAATTTCAATGAAAAAATTCAATCAAGATCAGTAGGATTTACTGTTTCAGCTGAATCAAATGTGTTTTATTCAGAACCTAAAAATGTAACAATCCCAGAGTCTGAAATAGCAACAAAACTTGTTACGATATCTAACGTATCAATACTTGATAATGAGGGAAAAAACCTTTCAGATATTAAAGTAGGGTCAACAGTTGTAATCAAGAGTGATGCTTGGATTCAATTCTCAGCAGATCAAAAAACTAACGAAACTCCGTACACATATTATGTTCAAATAAAACAATCTGGTACTCCGTATGTAGAATTTATAGGAAAATATGATGGACGTTATATTGAAACTGGTCAACAATCTCAGGTGGTAGACTGGATTCCAGAAAATAGTGGTTTATTTTTTATTGAAACATTTGTTTGGGATAGAAACAACGTTCCAATTGCAAATCCAGGACCGATAGTATTGATACTTGTAAACTAGTAGATTTATCTTCATATCTTTTCTATTTGTTAGTATGTCTAAGTTTACTCTTGTTGCAACGGGGGGAACTTTTGATATAATTCATAAAGGTCATCTCACTTTACTTGCAAAAGCATTTTCAATTTCATCTAATGTAATTATTGGTTTAACCAGTGACGAATTAGCTGAAAAAAGAGGAAAAAAAACTCTGAACAATTATGAAAAAAGATTTGAAATATTAACAAATGCCATTAAAACAAATTTTCCAAATCATCGCTTTCAATTAAGTAAATTAGACAATGATTTCGGTCCTGCGGTTTTAGAAGAAAATGTACAGGCTCTTGTAGTAAGCGATGAGACTGGAAATCAAGGAGAAATCTTAAATCGACTTCGTAAAGAAAAACATCTATCCCCTGTAAAAATAGTAATAGTTCCTATGGTATTGGCTCATGATGGAAATCGAATTTCTACAACGAGAATAAAAAATTCTGAAATAGACATAAATGGTAACGTATCATCAATTGACTAGAAGATTGTCTATGTTTGAGTAATTGTAATAAAACAATATTTTTGGATTGAGGCTCAATGGCAATTATAAATAACATGATGAAAAAATTTGATGCTGATATTTCAAACCTAAAGGAAGGTCTACACCCTGAAAATCTTTCATTTTGGTATAATAAAATTATTAAAGAAACTATTGATATGGCTCCCCCCTGGCTACAAGATAAAATCAAGGTAAAACAAGATCCAATTCTTCCTATGAAATTTAATCTTGATATCTCAAAAAGGGCGGTTCGTTATTTTATGATTGTAGTTGATAATAATTTAGATGATATGCCGTATTCCACAAAACTATATTTTCTAAAAGTTCAAGAAATTATGGGAACTGAGATGGATAAATCTCTGGTTTAACTCACACATTTTCTATCTAGGCACAAATTCAAGCTCTAACTATCTATAATCAATAGTGATGAATATGTATAAGAAAATGGATCTCTATAAAGCAAAATACTCTGATAAAAAATTTAATCGACATTCTAAACCTAATCCATCTAGAAATTCTAGTGATGATACACCATCACGTTCTTTTCGAAATTCCAGATATGAAAGACCATCTCGAGATAGATATTCCAGAGATGAAAGAAAATCCGAAATGCATACTGTAACATGTGGTGATTGTGGAGATGAATGCCAAATTCCATTTGAACCAAAATTTAACAGACCTGTTTATTGCAGTGAATGTTTTCAAAAAAATAAACCACAAGAGTCTCGAGATAGATATTCCAGAGATGAACCAAGATCTCGAGATAGATATTCCAGAGATGAACCAAGATCTCGAGATAGATATTCCAGAGATGAACCAAGATCTCGAGATAGATATTCCAGAGATGAAAGAAAACCCGAAATGCATACTGTAACATGTGGTGATTGTGGAGATGAATGCCAAATTCCATTTGAACCAAAATTTAACAGACCTGTTTATTGCAGTGAATGTTTTCAAAAAAATAAACCACAAGAGTCTCGAGATAGATATTCCAGAGATGAACCAAGATCT
>JAGXTE010000031.1 GCA_018334095.1 Nitrosarchaeum sp. | reverse complement strand
GCAATTATTACGTCATAGTACACAATTCTCGTTTCATTGTCAATTATTTAACTCAAAAGTTTTTCATTAAGTATGATTTTGATATCTTTATGGGAGATATCAAGCAAGTAATTGTGATTAGGACTGATCTTGAAATGGGAAAAGGAAAGATTGCTGCACAAGTAGGTCATGCTTGTGTTTTAGGTGCTGAACATGTAAGAAAATCTCATCCTGAATGGTTCAGTAAATGGTGGGGAGGCCAAGAAAAAGTTGTACTCAAAGTTTCAGGAATTAAAGAATTGCAAGAAGTAAAAAGACATGCTATTGATCTGGATCTTCCCTGGTCTGAAGTCACTGATGCTGGTCATACTCAAATCGCTCCAGGAACTATCACCTGTATTTCAATTGGACCTGCTCCTGAGAATTTAATTGATAAAATAACCGGTGATCTGAAATTACTTTAGATCTTTTCTTGCAATAAGATATAACTTGGGTTAATTATTTTTTAATTTGTGAAGAAAAAAGGCCTCATCGTAGCTATATTTTTTGGAACAATCATGCTGACATCATTATCCGCAGGTGTGCTTCTAAATAACCAGCCAATGATCCAAGATGAAGAGATAACTAAAACTGGAACTCCGGCTGATAATTTTCCTGACTCTCAACGTGCGCAATTTTGTGGATCCTCACCTGCAAAATCTACTGCATTTATCAAAGAATATTCTATTCCAACTGTTTGTACTAATCCTTTAGCAGTAGTTACAGATTATAGTGGAAATGTTTGGTTTGCAGAAACAAACACTGGCAAACTAGGAAAATTTGATCCTACAACTGAATCTTTTACTGAATTTGAAAATCCACTTTGGCCAAAAAATGGTCGTTCAATGATCTGGGGAATGGATTATTCTCCTGATGGTTCTGTATGGTATACCGATGAATCTTATGATTCTATATGGAAATTTACTACAGATGATCAAAAATATCAACGAATTGATTTCCCATCTGAAGGTGACTCTTTACCACAAAAATTGAAGATACTTGGTTCACAAGTAGTGGTAAATGACTTTAATGGAAACAAACTCACTTTCCTAGATCCCACTCTATCTGATAGGGAGCTAAGTTATCTCAACATTCCATCTCCCGTAGATGGTTCTGTAACTGGTGATTTTGCAATTGATGACAACAATAATGTCTGGTATACAAATTGGATCTTCCAACAAGGTGGGGTACTTGTTAAATTTGATCAAGATGCATATCGTACTTCCATAGTAACAGCTAATGAAAACTCACTTCCAGCTCTTGATTTCATCCAAGTATTCCAATTACCAACTGATCTACTTACTCCAAATGGATTGGCAGTATCTGATGGTCTAATTTGGATTGCCGATACATCAAACTCTGCAATCTTTACTTTTAATCCCGACACAAATCAATTCATATCTTATCCAACATCTGATCCTAAAGTATCAACTTATGGTAACTCTACTGGCGTTATTAAATCCCCAATATCTAGACCTTATTGGATTGAAAGTAATTCTGCTGGACAGCTAGTGTTTAACGAACAAACTGCAAATAGTATTGCAGTATTAGATCCAAAAACTGATTCTCTTGTAGAGTATCTTGTTCCATCAAAAAATCCAGCCTGGGGAGACTGTGATCTTAATTTTAACTGTGGTCTAGCTCAAGTCTTTGACTTTGCTATATACAAAGATAAAATCTGGTTTACCGAATGGGTAGAAAATAAAATAGGTGTAGTTGATACTTCTGTGCCTTTGCCATTTGATGTAACTCTTGACCCTAAAAACATCTCATTACTTCCTGGAGAATCAAAAAACATCTCTCTAACAATCACACCACAGAGTACAGTTACTGAAAATGTCTCCTTGATACTATCTGACTATGTCACATTTTTAGATGTCACTTCTGACAAATCCGTTCCTTTCCAGTTAGATTCTTCAAGAACTGGTGATGTAAAAATTTCTGCATCTGATGAAGCAGCTTTTGGAACATACAAAGTATTGGTAGGTGCTCAAATTGAAGATGTCTCAATTAGTAAATTTGTTACAGTGACAATATTACCGTGATACCAAAAATAGATTCTCAAATAGGAATCTTAGTTTATAGTACAAAATTTAATGGAATTGGCGGACGAATTAAAGATGAAGCTGAGCACTTTAAAGTAAATGAAGTACTCTCTCCAAAATCACTTAAATCAATTATTTCACAAGATGGTTACGCTGTATACAAACTAAAGAAGAGAAAAATAGATACCAATCATGCATTATCTGATATTTTTAAAAAAACTGGGATCAGACTAAAATCACTCGGATTAAAGGATGCATCTGCAGTTACTGAACAATTTGTTTGCTCTGATAGCAAAAGTAAATCTATTGCTAATTATTCTTCCGAGAAATATTCTCTTGAAAAAATTGGCCATGTGAAAAAACCTCTATCAAAAAAAGATATGATTGGCAATCATTTTAGCATTAAAATTTCAGACTGTGTTGGAAATTTATCTGACTTTACAGAATATGATAAAATTCTAAATTTTTACGGATATCAGCGATTTGGCTCTAAAAGAGCCGTAACTCATCTTATTGGTAAGGCCCTTTTGCAGCGAAATTTCAAAAAAGCAGTCGATTTACTCCTATCTTTTACCTCTACTTATGACTCTAAAGAAAATACTGAGATAAGGGAAAAACTTGCAGACCCATCAAATTACAAAAAATACTTGGACCAAGTTCCTCAGCAAATGGATATTGAAAGAATAGTACTTCAAGAAATGATTGAACATGATGATCCACAAAAAGCAATACATGCAGTACCGTTACCTTTGAGAAGATTTTACGTCCAAGCTTACCAATCTTTTCTTTTTAATCATGCATTAAGTGCCGCATTTAATGATGGCGAAGATCTCTTTACGGCTCAAGAAGGTGATGTTTGTTATGACTCTCACGGAATTATTGGAAAGTACGTTAAAGGTCTAGATCAGTTTCTTGCTTTGCCTTTTGTAGGTTATTCGTATTACAAAAAAACTCGCTTTGATTTTCAGATATCAAAAATTCTACAATCTGAAGAAATCACTGCCAAAGATTTTTTCATCAAAGAGATGCAGGAAATTAGCAGTGAAGGGGGATTTAGACAAGCTGCAATTCAATGTACAGATTATTCCTCAAAAGATACTACTATGGAATTTACTTTGTCTCGAGGTTCATTTGCCACTATAGTTCTTCGTGAAATCATGAAACCTGAAGATCCATTAACTGCCGGCTTTTGAGATCGTAGAATCTTTTCTAAGATGTCTTTAAGTTGTAGTGTTTTTCATTGCAATTGAAATGGAAAAAGCATACATGCTGATCAGTTGTGAAATTGGAGAAGAACATTCAATCTATCTACAACTAAAAGCGATTCCAGAAATTAAAGACTGCACTATTACATTTGGAAATTATGATATTGTCGTTTCATTAGAGACTGAAACCATATCTCAACTAAATGATATCATTTCAACAAAGATTCGTAAAGTAGGAAAAATTCGTAGCACTATAACTCTTCGAGTTACTGCTTAGATTTTTTAATAAATCTCAAACTAATTCCAACTGCCATGATTATGGTCCCTATCACTGCAATCTGAATTCCATAGTTGACCCACTGCGGGTTTGAATACATAAACGATGATTCTGGACCCACTATTGATTGGCCTTGAAGATGAAAAATTACGCCCATAATTGTTATCCCTGCACCTGACAAAGTAATCAATTTCATTGAATTTGTTAGGCTGAAGTCAGTAAAAAGGGTAAAGAGAATTGATACTTTGACCAAATGATTTTTCGACTTGAACTTTAATGATTTCATCCTGATTCTTAAAAATGTACAATTGGGAATATGACCAGGCAGCGTCTGGCGACCGTAAATATCTTAATTTGATCTTGTTTGTAGTATCTGCTTCCTTTGCCGTACTTTTGTTTCTAGTATTTTACCCTCAAATTGAAGCAATTAACCAAGAATCTCCCATTTTGATTAATCTGATGTTTTTGCCAGCAGCTGCAATTGGATTTCTTTATGGTGTAAGAATTACTGAGCGAGCTGTAAAACCAAGTGAGATACGTAGTCCTCTCAAAAGATCTATCGCTAAAACATTCTTGTTCTTCTTTGTCATAGGAAGCATGTTCAGTGCAGTAAACTTTGCATTAAACGGAGGAAGTACAATGCCTGAAACTGATATATTGAAAGATGGTCTGCTTCCTTGGTTAAATGAATATGTGACTGCAAACGGCGGTGCAACTTTTCTAATTCTTACTAGTATTGCATTGATGGCAGGTGCTACAAAGAGAATCGTTGGAATGAACGATGGTATAATCAATAAACTTGTAACATGTGTCGGAACTTTTATCTTCTTTACAATGTTAATTCTCAGTTTTACAAAATCTGATCATACATCTTCGGCTGTATTTCTGTATACATTTTACCATGCAGGAATAGTCGGCGGTGCATTTTATGCAATGAATAGACTAACAAAAAATTTAAACACTATGGAAGATTTTGCAAACGGCTACTAAATTTTTTAACTTATTGTAATTTTTTAATTTCCTTTTTCACATCTTCTATTGATTTCCATAAAATTTTACTGTCCTCATACAAACGATTTGCCATCTCTATGTTTTTACTTTTTCTGGCATTTTCATATAACTTACATTTTTGTTTATGATTTTCAATTAACATATCTAATTTCTCTTGCAATTGTATGATCTCTGAATTTTTAGGAAACTCGTAACCGTTCATGGGTTAATTTAATGAAATCAATCTAATATGCTTTAGTGATAAATTGTCCTAAAATAAATTACATTTTCTATTCTGGTCTTGAACTTATTTGCCCAGATCTACATAAATTCCAGATACTTCATTGTTAATTCTATCCCAATATTTCTCACAGTCTTTTGATTTGAAATCAATTGCTTTACATTCTTCAAAATGAGCCGTATTTCCCCTCTGAATATTGTCTCCAAAAAGCACATCTGCGCCTATTGCTAGTGCAATAAGAGCAATTGCTGTAAGACTTGCTGCTACCAAAATCATGCTATATCCTACTTGAGCATGATTATGAGGTTCTTTCATTCAACAAAAATCTTATTCTCTTGAATTTATTCTTTTCAAGAAGTTAAGTACGATCAAATCTTGGCACTATTTTCATTATACTAGCAAAAAACAAAAGTCAGTAATCTGATCTATATTCGTTGAGTATTCAAATTCTCCAATACGAGTTTCTCGGTCCAATCAAACTTTCAGAATGGGGGCCTCCGATGGAAAAAGTTGTCTATTTGATATTGTCTAGACAAAAGGACTCTTTTAAGATAATTTATGCTGATGATTGTGAGCAGACCTCAGATGAGAAGTTTTTCTCAAATCATCCTGGTTTCAAATGCTGGAATAATTCAGCATTAGAAAAATCATTACATCTGGCAATATTGCCAATGTTTGAATCAGGAAATGAAGAACGAAAAAGAATATCTGATCTTATCATTGCACGATATCATCCTATCTGCAACGAGGAAGTAAAAGAAGTAAAGCCTGATTATAAGATACGTCAAAAATCAGATACTAAAAAAATATCCTGTCCTTGTTGTGGCTCTGAAATGAAAGTTGATCAGGTACTAGAAAAATCTACCATTATTCGTTGTACCGAATGTGGAATTAGTGATACTAGACTTAACTCTTGATCTTATTTTGTAATTTGAAAATTTCTAATGTAAGCAAGTCCATTGCTTTTTTCAAATGCTCAAATTCGTTAATTGAGTGAATCTGTCCTTCTACTAGTGCTCTTAACACCTTAACTGAACCTTTTTGAAATTCATCAGATGCAACAATTTCCATTGCGTTTAGTTTGGATAATAGATTGTCTAAATCTTGTTTCATCTCTTCAGCTGGTGCATGTTTTTTCATAAGATATTCTACTAGAATTTACTATATGAATTATTGTCACATCAAGTCTTCGTCTATCTCTTGAATGGGATCTAGATACTGCTTACAGGTACAACTAGGAATATTGCATTTACCTGCCCTCATCAATGACTTGCTCTCATTTGATGATACATGTGCTTCATTAGTGTGATGGCATCTTTTACAGTTCATACAAAAAATTCTATCATCTGTTATTTAAGCAACTAAACTTTGAACGCGTCCAATTTTCCCATTATCTAATTCTACTTTAATCCCATGAGGATGAAATTTACTTGATGTAAGAATTCTTTTTACCATCCCTTCAGTCAATCTTCCAGTTCTCTGATCTTGTTTTTGAACAATCTTTACTTTAATTCCAATTTTTATTTTATCTCTTGTTGGTATTTCATTCAATAATATTTGGCAGAAATAAAAGATTCTAAATCTTTGGTTAGATAAAATATTCGGAGTTTTGAGTTTTACTCAAAACAATTTACTAGTTTTGTCTGTGATTTTGGAAACATTCTCTGCAATATACAGGTCTGTCGTCTTTTGGTTTGAATGGTATTTGACATTCATTGCCACAGTCACCACAGGTTGCAGTAAACATTTCTCTTGGTCTATCATCTCTACTGAATCTGGAGCCTCTATCACTTGATCCTCTGCCATAACTTGATCTACCGCCATAACTTGATCTACCGCCAAATCTAGAACCGCCGGAGCGTTCTTGAGGTTTATGCTTTTGGAAACATTCTCTGCAATATACAGGTCTGTCGTCTTTTGGTTTGAATGGTATTTGACATTCATTGCCACAGTCACCACAGGTTGCAGTAAACATTTCTCTTGG
>JAGXTE010000030.1 GCA_018334095.1 Nitrosarchaeum sp. | reverse complement strand
GCAAAAAAGGCCTCAAAGAAAAAGTCCAAAGCTCCAGCAAAAAAGGCCTCAAAGAAAAAGTCCAAAGCTCCAGCAAAAAAGGCCTCAAAGAAAAAGTCCAAAGCTCCAGCAAAAAAGGCCTCAAAGAAAAAGTCCAAAGCTCCAGCAAAAAAGGCCTCAAAGAAAAAGTCAAAATCTAGAAGGTAATGATATCTTCTTTAGATAACATCCTTCCAAAATATCGTAGTGTTAAAGTATGCATTATCTTTAGAATTTTAATTAAAATGAAAAAACGCGGTCCTATAATTGGAATTTCTGGTCTAGTGCTAGTAATTGCATCTCTTATGATTATCGTATCTGTTTTTCCAACTTCTAGTTTTACTGATGGTGATTTTTATGCTCCTTCTATGTTTGAAGGAATGTTTAATCAAATATCTGAAAAAATCTCAATTAATCCAGGTGGATTAGGATATTATTCTTACAGTGCAAAATCTTATGATATCCCTTTGTTATGGGGAGTTCAGATACTTGACTATCGTGATGGAGATGATCTTTCAATATCTATTTCTAACATTTATGGGGATGATTACGGTGTATTTCCACAAGATGGTCCGATTATTTTTGAGATGCTAGAAATTACTAGATCTGACACATTAAACTTTGAAATTCAAAATCATGGTTCTGAAATGGTTGATGTGGTAGTTATGATCTCTGAAGATCCTGATAATTCTAATGGGCTATCAAATCCAAATTCTCCATTTATGAATAAAATTTTACCTTTAGCGATATCTGGTATTTTGTTAATTCTTGGTATTATTGTGTTAATCGTAGGGATTGTTTTATACTTCATAGATTTGAAAAATATTCAAAATAATAAACGAAGTTTCTAAATAATTATTTTGAAAATCGTTAACGAAAAAATCTTAAATTAAAAATTATTGTGGGTTAATTTCCATCTTACCGAATTTACCTTTTGTTAAGGAGACCTCGCCTTTGAATTCATTTGTGTATCCGTTTGTAATTACTACTGTGTCCCCTACATTTACTGCTTTAATGTCATCTCCCCATAATGTTAGTTTCATGTCATCTGCACCGTCAGATATTACTGCATCGCATACATCAACAGTACCGCCTGTTTTAAGATTCACTGTTCTTGAATCTCCTTTACTTTTTACTTCGGCTTTAAGATTAATACCACTTCGCATTTTTTTTACTTCTGCTACTGATTGAAATTCTGCCATGTATTTTGACACTAGTTTAGACAATTATAAGCTTTTTTAAATATTCTTGATTGATTAAAAAAGTTCAATTTAATCTTCAAAGATGTCTTGATATTTTCCAACCCTCTAAAAGTGATTTAAAAATATGTCAAAATTATGTTAATTTCAGCATTTTATGCTCTAAACGGAATTATTCCTTATTTTTCTTATAAATGACGATTATAGCCTATTATTACCATTGATTACCATTAATTACCAATAGTATATATACCACAGCAAAATATGGATGTCATGAATACACAAAACCCACAATCAAATCAGTCGGGCAATGCATATTCATTGTACAAGCAAAATGTTCAAAAATACTTTGAAAACGTTTCAAAAAATGTACCACAGTATTTTCAATCAATGACCCATTTGCAAGAAGAATGTGTCAAAGCTTGCGAAAAAACAATCGATGCTTCACTCTCAATGCAGCAAGAATTTGCAAAAAAGAATGGACTTTCAACTGAAATTCCAGATGCAATGAAAACTACATTTGTAGATATTAACAAGCAAGTTGTTCAAGCAAATACTGTCCAAAATCAAATTGTAAAAACTACAATTGATGCAACAGTACAAAATATCAAAACATTCAATGATAACGTAAGCGCTTTTGCTGACTTGAATAGAAACATTGTCCAATCCTGGATAACCCCATTCACACAAGTAAAAAACTAGTGTGATTGATTTTTCTTTTTTATTTTTTACATCGTATTTTATGATCTTTTAACATAATTCTCAATAATTATTAAAAATCGTGTATGATCATCGAGTTTGCCTTATCTGCCTTTTTTAAAAATAGATTTTCTGTATTTTTCTTAACTACTGTTGAGACTTTTCTCACGGAAAAACACCCTTCAAAAATTCTTGAAATTTTACGTTCTTTTCTCAAATTTTAATCCAATAGCAATCGAAAAATATCGGTCATTATTGAGTCTCATTGCAGAGGTATCGAAGCCCGGTCAACCGAGAAGGACTCAAGATCCTCAAAAATAGGAAATCCTTTCTCTCAGGAGTTCGTGGGTTCAAATCCCACCCTCTGCACTACCTTCTTAAAATTCTGAAAATACTCAATGTTTTTTGAAAAATTTAGGCTACGATTTGTTTTACTTTAGTGATGGAATGTTTTGATATTTTCTTGTGCATATTTGCAATATTTTCATCTTTAAATGTAAGATTGCATCTAAAACACTTCCATCTTCCTTCTGCCATGAGTAGTGTACGCATAATTTGCTTATAAGTATATTGAACGATTAATGCGATTTCTTCCAATTTCTGATCATTGATCTGATTTTTTTGCAATTTTTTGTCTTTTTACGATCATTTTGTTATATTTTCATGCTTAAAGTTCAATCCAAGGGTTTAGAAATAAAAAAATTCTGATTATATCGAAGATAAGTTGGATGTTTTAGAAATTATTGCCGAGCTTTCTTATTTTGGTATTTTCCTAATTCTCATTGGAGTAAATGCTTCTCCAATATTGATGCCACCAACGTGGATAATTCTGTCTTCATTTTATGCACTAGACCCAAGTTTGAATTTGATAACACTTTCAATTATTGGAGCAACTGGAGCAACAATTGGAAGGTTTATCTTAAAAAATATCAGTAGTTATTTTAGAAGATTTGTAGGTCCTGAACAACAATCTAATCTTGATATAATTGGAGATTTTCTTAATAGAAAAAAATATGGATACTTGATTGCATCATTTCTTTTTGGGGCTACTCCTCTTCCTAGTAACATGCTGTTTATTACATATGGTTTGATGAGAGCCAAAAGTTTTGGACTATATGTAGGATTTTGGTTTGGAAGGGCCTTGTCTTATTATGTAATGTTGTCTATTAGTAATTTTGTTCTTACACCGCTTCTTGAAATTTTTGAAGAACGTTATATTGGAATTTTATTGTTAGATGGATTAAGTATTGGCAGCGTTATTTTTTTCATGTCTATTAATTGGGCTCATTTAATTACATATAAAAAATTAAAATTTGTAAGGCCTAGATTATGGAGGTTTTAGTATGAATGTTGTAAATTTGCTAAAGAAGGAAATACAAGGTTTAATGGATAATGACTCTGCCCATGATTTTACACACATAATGCGTGTGTATAAAAACGCACAAATGATATGTAAAAAAGAACGAGTAAACGAAAAACTTGTGCTATCTGCAGTTTTACTTCACGATATTATTTCATATCCAAAATCTGATAAACGCTCAAAACTTTCCTCAATACAAAGTGCTAAAAAATCAAAAAAGATTTTAAAAAAATTTAATTTCACTAATGAAGAAATTCAAATAATATCTGATGCTATACGTGAGCATAGTTTTTCTCAAAATAAAGTTCCTACTACAATAATTGGTAAAATTCTTCAGGATGCCGATAGATTGGATGCCATTGGAGCAATAGGAATTGCCCGAGTATTTGCAGTTGGTGGTTCTGAAAAAAGACCATTCTATAATGTAAAAGATCCCTTTTGTAAAAATAGAATTCCAGATGATAAAATTTGGACTCTGGACCATTTGTATCAAAAACTACTCAAACTGGAATCTCTTATGAATACAAAATCTGGTAAAATTGAGGCTAAAAAAAGGACCAAAATTTTGAATAGTTTTTTGAATCAACTAAAAAATGAAATTCAATAGTTGATTTAATTTTTCTTGCCTCTGGCTCTTGTTCTCAAAACTGCTTTACAACAAATACATCGAGTATCATCAAGTGACAAAAATATGCCACAGAAAGTACATCTTTTTTGTCCAATTTCATATCTAATCTTATTTGGGACTGACTCTGCTTTATGCATCTGACAAATTCCTCTACATGTTCTACCCATTAAATTTCACCTCCTAAACATTTAATGATCTCTTTAGATCTATCTCTGATTGTCACTGCACTAATGCCAGAAATTTCAGAAATTTTTAACTGAGATACTTTTTCATTATTTTTTAATGATGCTAAGTGTACTACAGCAGCTGCCATAGACATTGGATTTTTACTAGTTGTAATTCCTTTTTTTTCAGCATTACTGAGAATCCTAAATGCTAATCTCTGAGTTTTCTCAGATGCCTTGATTGCTCTTGCAAGTCTTGCCACAAATTCATCTGGTTTGTATGCGATTGGATGAATGTCTAACTCTCTAACTAAAAATCTGTATATTCTTTGCAAGTGTTTTGTTTTAACATTACCTGCTTCTGCAATATCGTGAAGAGTTCTTGGCGTGTTTGTTAATCTACATACAATGTAAGCGGTTGCACAAAGAATTACTAAAGTGGATCTTCCTTTTAGTACATTTTTTGCAGAAATTTTTCTAAACCAATATGCTGTTTGTTCTACTACCGAATCCGGCAAAGCTAATTTCACTCTTAATCCATCAAGTAAAGTAAATGCTTTTTGAAATGATTGGGGAGAGTTTGCTGATCTACTATTTCTATCCCACATACGTAGACGATAAAACAATATACGATTTTGTCTTGATAGTGTCTTTCCTGTGGAATCTTTATTCTGTGCTTGTATGATAGTTGGCAGGCCTCTATCTGCCATTTTTAATGAAATCCTACCTCCAACTCTACTATTCAAATAACCATCATCTGTAAATCCAGAATTTTCAAACCTTGTTTCTAATGATTTTTCAGCAAGAACCACTCCACAGCTACTACACGCCATCTCACCAGTAAGATCATCTGTAATGATGTTTTTTTTCTTACAACTGTTTTGATGAACTAATTCTGTTAACAATTTACCCGCCATGAAAATTTAAAATCTTTTGATATCGTATTTCTATTGACTGGACTTTTTTGATTCATCACAATCTATTGTGATTAAAATAATATAAACAATAATTAAAAATTTTACTAGTGCTAATTCTTGATACTGCCTTATATTTTAATTCAAAATTATATTTGAAACTATTTATGAAATGAATACCAAAATTTTTTACAGTTGTAACACTGCATTTTCCATTTTGATGTACTATCATCATCTTTTATCATTTCAAGGACTCCAAAGTTTTTGGAAGAACATGTAGGACATCCATCATCTTTCATTATTTATACATCCTTCATTCGTTTAGAATAATCATATGTGAATAGTCGTTCTGGTGATATCTCTATTGCAACTTCGTTTTCAGAATTATTTCGTAGGAATTCTGATAATGTTGAAATTTTATTCCCTAGATATTTGTCTATTAATATATTCAAAATGCCTTTTCCCATGGTTCCAATGATTTTTGCTTTTCCGTGACCTCTCATTCCTCTATATGGTGGGTTATCTGCTGCAATCTCAAATCCTATTGTTGGATTATTTTTAATATGAGTGATAATTTTTGCATTTTTTTGTGTGGCACAATAAATTCTTCCATCTATCATCGTATACCATAATGACAACACAATAGGATGACCTGATGATGTAACACATCCAATTCTAATTGGAATCTTAGTCTCATTTACAAGAGTTTCAATTTTTTTTGAATCTGTTTTTTGCATATTTATCTACATTATCTTTAATCATTTCTAGTATATCAATAAAATTAAAAAAATTGTAAATGATATGAAAAAGGAAATTTCATTAATTTACCCAAAATTTCTTACTTCACTTATCTGGGAGAGACCAATGGCCTGGAAGTTAGTTGAATCTGTAGTTAAAGAGCCTGGAATGGTGTGGAAATCAAAAATGCCTCATCAAATTCCAGGTGTAAAAGGATTGTTTTTTGTTGGAGATTCTACTGTTAGTTATGGCATTGGGACTGGTTCTGCAGCCCACAGTTCAATTCTTTGCTATCCTGAAATTATAAAATATGTTAATAAAAATAATCCTAATAATTTGAAAAATACTAATTCTTAGACGGTTCTGATGATTTTTGGTATTTCATTCAAATTAACATCTGGTACTACAGTGGCATCAAATTTATAATTTTTTTCTGATTGAAATGCAAATCCACCTACTAATATTGGAATACTGTGTTGCTCTTTTATTTTCTTGACTAATCTTTGACCTGCTGATATATTGTCTTCCAAAGTAATCGAAATCATTACTATGTCTGGTTTGTTATATTCAATAAAACTAAGTATTGATTCTGTAGGTATTGATGTACCTATATTGTACACTTTGAATCCCTTTATTGAAAGATATGTCTCTAACACATCACATCCTAAATGATGCTCTTCTCCAAGTGGAACACATACTAGAATTTTCTTTTTGTTTGCAGAACCTGACACTTTATCCATTATGATCTTTACTAGTGTTTGGGCAACATTACTTGCAACATGTTCTGTTGCAATGCTGATTTTATTATCTGCCCAATCTTCTCCTATTTTATACATCACTGGTCTTAAAATCTTATCAAAAAAATCACTAGGATCAAAAATTTTCATATATTCTTCATAAATTTTAACAGCTGATTGTATGTCCCCCTCTGTTAGTTTTTTGTATAGTTCTTGTTTTGATTTTTTTGTTGATTCTTCTCTTTTAGTAATGTCTTTTGGATTATGTGATGCCAAAACTGCTAAAATCTTTGGATCATTTCTATAATCTACTGGTATGTCATCTTTAACTACTTCTGATGCTTTTCCCAAATATTTTACAATTTCTTGTTTTGATGTATTTTTTTTAGAATTCCATACGCTTTTTACTAAATATAGATAATTGTCTAATTTTACTTTTTTAGCCCTAATGTATACCATGTAAATTTTTATGATATGTGCTATTTAATTAATGCTAACTTTTACATCTAGTGCTAAGTTTTTTATTTTCATTATTATTTTAGGTTTGTTTTTAATCTTATTTTCTTTTTTGATTAATATTTGGCACTAGTAATACAGTATGGCACTAGTTTAAATATTTAATTTGTTTGAGTACCTTTATGCATGTTTTCTATGATTTACATTTTTCTTGTTTGAAAATAGATATCACACATAAAATCATCTTGAATGAATCATGAGTCAAAAAATAGATAGTGATTCATCATCTACTCTCTCTCCTTATTCTATTTTGGTTACAGGAGCTACTGGATTTATTGGCTCAAGATTAATCTCAACACTATCTTCTTTAGGATTTACTGTTAAGGGGATGAGTCGAAGAAAGCTTTCAGATACACATAATGTAAAATATGTTCAGGCTGATGTATTTGATGTTGATCAATTAAAAAAAGCAATGACTGGAATTGATACTGCATATTATCTTCTGCATTCAATGGAAGGAGATAAGGGACATTGGAGAGAATTTGCATCTAGAGAAAGAATTCAAGCTCAAAATTTTCTTAAAGCAGCTACAAAAGCTAATGTAAAAAGAATAATCTATCTTGGTGGGTTGGTAAATGATAGTTTGGAATTATCCCCTCATATGCAAAGTCGAAAAGAAGTTGGTGAAATACTTGCATCTGGGAGTATTCCGGTAACTCAATTGCGAGCATCCTTGATCATAGGTGCTCAAGGAGGTTCTTATGCGATGCTTCGATATCTTGTAGAACGATTACGAATTATGGTCACTCCGTCATGGGTAAAGTCACTTGCGCAACCAATTGCAGTTGATGATGTTATAAAATATCTTGTTGGTTGTATGAGCCATCCTGAAACAAGTGGTAAAATCTATGAAATTGGAGGGCCAGATAAAATGACGTATGAAGAATTGATGCGTGTATACTCTGCTTATCTAAATAAAAATCTCTTTGTAATTCAAATTCCATTTTTAACAACTAGACTTTCATCTTATTGGGTGGATCTAATTACTCCTGTAAAGGCTTCTCTAGCACGTCCGCTGATAGATAGTTTAGTCCATGATACAGTCGTAAATGATGATTCGATTACTAAAATTATCCCAATTCAATTAAAATCAGTTAGAGAATCAATTGATATTGCAACAAAAGAGATGAAAGAAAATCCTCCTGACATAAATCATAGAGAAGAAAAAACTGGCTTTAAAATAAATCAAAAACTTCTACTTGGTTCCCTAATTACGATGGCAATAATTGGAACTACACATTATTGGCTTGATGATAGGCCTGAAGTTTATGCACCAATTTGGCTTTTAGCTGGAATTATTTGGTATGTTGGAATTTTATCTGCAATTGTTTTTGTTAATAGTAAAACTAGATTGGGATTTATGATAAGCGGTGTTTTATCTTGGATAACTCTGATTTTTTGGTCACTTGATAACTTCGATATTGTTTTTAATACTTCTATATTGGCATCACCTCCAAATGAAATGTTTGCTTTAATGAATTTTATAGGAATCATTGTTGTATCGATTGCAATAATTGCATCTCATAATACTTTTCATAAGGTAATTGATTACCAAATCAAAGGGAAATCAATTTAGATTTTTTTAAATTATCTCAATTAACTTATTCGTACTTTTTGGTATTTGCTGGTGGAAACAATATTCTATGATCTATATCTGAATATAGCAAAAAATACGTTTGGCTTGTAAGAAATGTATTCTCAAAACGATACGTGATGGGACTAATCTCTAAGAGAATTTTCCCTATGGTTTTTTTACAGTTTTTAAATTGTTCCAAACTGTCCAAAAATACTCTTTTTTCATTTTGATCTAAATATTTTAAAAAATAACCAAAAATATGCATTATTACATTTGAGTGTGTTTTGATTGTTGGTTTTTTTTCCATTATGAGTTTTAGATGATTTTCATATTCTAGTAGTATTTCTGAAAATGGTATTCTTCTATAACTTGCAATAATATTTCCTAATTTTTTTAATTCTACTTGGTCATGTGCCATTATCATGAATTTATTGGCTGTATGAAACGCTAAAATATTTTTAAATTTGTTTGAACTTTTTACATCTTCAAATCTTTGTATCACATAATCTGATATGTCTTTTTCAGATATTTTACAATCTTTACCGTTAAAGTATGGATTTAGTTTATTCACTTTTTCATTTTTCGTTCATTGCTTAAATAGACAATCTCATTTTTTTGATATTGGCACTAGTCTCAAAATCTCTTTTCTAAATGATTAGCACTAGATGACAATTTAGCACCATCTTAAATATGATAACTGATAAAAATTTGATAATGAAAACAACAATTGCACTCATTACTGCAATTTTACTAGTTGGTTTAATCACTTCATTTGCTAGTGCAGAAGGAGTTCCAGCTTGGGTAAAAAATAATGCAGGATGGTGGGCAGATGGTACTATCTCTGAATCTGAATTCATTCAAGGAATACAATTTTTGATAAAAGATGGTATTATTGTAATTCCGCCAACAGATGTGTCTGCAGAAAAATCCCAATCAGTTCCTGATTGGGTAAAAAATAATGCAGGATGGTGGGCAGATGGTACAATTACGGATAAAGAATTTATCAATGGCATTCAGCATTTGATAAAAACTGGAGTAATTTCAGTTTCTACTGAAGTTAAATCTGACTCTTTACCTGTTGCATCTGATGATTCAAAAATTGCCGCACTTGAAGCTGAATTAGAAAAATGTGCCGAAATCAATCAAGCATATCCTAGATTGAATTGTGAAAGAGCCGCTAAACATGCAATCGAAGCTTACACAATAATTACAAATGGTCAATCCTACAATGCAGGCCCTTTAATTTATTATTGGACAGGTCTTGATACTGAAGGAAATTCATTTGAAATTACTGAAAGTGGACAAGCTATTTTAGCAATCAGGATTTTAGCAGTAAACACTAGTACTGACAATGTTTCTATGATGTGTACAGGTCCTGCAATATGTAACTATGATGTTTGGAATGGCGATAAAGCATTCAAGTATTCTGGAATGGATTTTACAAACGGACAAATTGTAGTGAAACCAGGTACATCTGAAATATTTAACATGCTATTTGGACCAAACATTGGTTATGGTGGAACTACATTTGAATATGATTCATCTAAAGAATATTTCTTTAGAATATCTGAACCATACGGAAAGGTATCTATTCCTTTAGAATTACCATAGGGATTTTTTCCTAAATCTTTTTTATTTTTTATCCATAGTCGATATATCTGTTATATCTCTTCTCAACTTCTATGTTTGTTCCAGAAATAATTTTTTGATATTCTTCTTTTTTTCTTGATTCAATGTATTTGACAATCTCTATGAGATCTTTCTCTGTCTTGTATGATTCAAAAACAGGTTCCATCATTTTTAGATATTCTAAAACTTTTTTTCTATATTCTTCACGCGTAGGATTTTTAATTTTATTTAATCTAAACCAAATAACTGCCCAACTTGAGCCTACTATATGTGGCAATAAATCAAAAGCCCTCTCTATCTCAAAACGTTCATCGTTTCTCATGATTTTTGAAGAAACTTTGCTGCAGATTTTGCAAAATATGTTACAATCATGTCTGCACCAGCTCGTTTAATTGAGTATAGTATCTCTTCTGTGATATCTTTTTCATTTACCCAACCTTGTTTTGCTGCACCTTTGACTAGTGCATACTCACCAGATACACTATATGCTGCAACTGGAACATTGAATCTTCTGCGAGTTTCTGCTATCAAATCAAGGTATGCTAAAGCTGGCTTGATCATTACTATGTCAACTCCTTCGTTGATGTCTGTTTCAACTTCCATCATTGCTTCACGTGCATTTGTAAAAGGAACTTGGTATGTCTTTCTATCTCCAAATTTTGGCGCACATTCTGCTGCATCTCTAAATGGTGAATAAAATGATGAACGATGTTTTGCAGAATGTGACATTATGGAAACATCTTTGAAGCCTTCCTCATCTAATGCCTTTCTAATGGCTGATACCTGTCCGTCCATCATTGCAGATGGCGAAACAGTATCGACACCAGCTTTTGCTTGACTAACTGCAATTTTTGCTAGTGTTTCTAAACTAGAATCATTATCTACTTTATCTCCCTTAATTATTCCACAATGACCTGTGGATGTAAATTGACATAAACATACATCTGCCATGATTACTATTTTATCACCAAAATTTTCTCTGATTTGTGAAATCGCCTTTTGAACAATTCCTTTATCATCAAATGCCGAAGTACCTGCATCATCCTTTTTTGTAGGAATTCCAAACAGCATGATTGATGGGATATTTAGATCAGAAATTGTTCCAATTTCATCATTGATATCTTCTAAAGGTAATCTCTCAATTTCTGACATTGATTCAACTTTTATTCTAGATTTGAGGTCTTCTTGAACGAATACTGGGCAAATTAAATCTCTTGGTGTTAAAGTGGTCTCCTGAATTAATTCTCTCATTTTTTCTGATGTTCTTAATCTACGAAGTCGTCTAGTTGGAAATGACATCATAAAAATTTATTCTGGGTAAGATATAATTCTAGTCTAATTCTTTTTGTTTTTTATAGTCAAATAATTTGCTTGCCATTTCGATAATGTCTGGCTCACCTTGTTCGGATGCCTTTCGGATATTATTCATAGGTGTTGATACAATACTTTCTACTACTGCTTTTGTCAATTCTTCAATTATTTTGATTTTTTTCTCATCTTTTTCATTAAGCATCTGAAGTGCTTTTTGTAGTTCTTTTACTCTTAGAGAATCTATATTTTTGAAGACATCTTTTACCAATGGTTCTGCATCTAATCTTTTCATTGAAGCCTCTAGTACAGATACCTCCTCACTAATTATATTTTCAACGCTTTTCACCTTGGTTAATCGTGATTTCATATTTTTTTCAACCATCTCGGCAATTTGATCTAAATTCATTAATTTCACTGCACCTATTGTTGCAACTTTCTCATCAACTGTTCTAGGATTTGATAAATCTAGAATCATCATTCCGCTTTTCTTTATTTTCATTGCTTTTACTATCCTTTCTTGAGTGACTAAAAAGTAAGGAGCAGTTGTTGCAACAAATAACACATCGTAATTTTCAAATCCAGATAGAACATCTTCAAATTTTACAGGGTTTCCTCCCATAGTTTCACAAAATGCTTTGGATCTGTCCATTGTCCTACTGGTAACAACAAAGTTGTATCCTCTACGCACAAGTGATTTTGCAACAAGTGTTGATACTTCACCGGTTCCAATTAGCAAAATTTTCTTTAGTTTTAATTCATCTACATTTTCTTCAGCCAATTTGACGGCCATGGAACCAACTGATATGCCACCACGATTAATTCCTGAAGAATTTCTAATTCTTGTTCCTATTCTGATTGCTTTATCAAATAAATTATTTAGGTGCTGACCAGAAGCCTTTGCATTTCTAGCCGATGTTATGGAGTTTTTTATCTGACCTAGAATTTGCTCTTCTCCTATGACCATCGAATCTAAACCTGATGTTAGTTTTAGTAAATGATGAATAGCTTCTAAGTTTTCAACAAATTCTATGTTTTCTTCAAATGCCTCTTCTTCTAACCCTGTTAATGATGCCCATGTTTTTTTGATTTTGTTAATATTGTAATTTTTTGCTTTTCCAAACAGCTCTATCCTGTTACATGTTTGAATAATTACACATTCTTCCAAGCCTGAATGTTTTTTGAAGTGTACATATGCACTTTCTAAATCTCGTATTGTAAATCTTTCAAGAATATGAATAGGTGCGTTACGAAAAGTAACCCGTGCATTGATTATGTTTTGGTTCATTTCCAGTTCCTCAATATTGATTTGGCTTGATTTTCTGCTTTTTTCATCTGACCTTCTTTTATTAACTGTTTGATCTCTTTGTTACTCATTATGTACTTGAGGTAGTTCTTTCTTTCATTTTGGGTAGCGATCTTGTTTTTAGCAATTTCTCTTACAATGTTTTGAATTTTCATTTGACTGATTTCTTCTTTTGTGATTAATTTCTTGAATATTTTTTCTGATTCTACTCTCAATTTTTTAGACATTGCTGGGCTTTTACCGCCTGTAAAAATTGCAATCTGAATTAAATTGTCAAAATCAATTATTGCTGGATTAGAAAAATCACTTAATTCTGGATTGTCTGAGCTATATGCTATGATTTTTTTAGTTTTAGCATTCTTGATTATTTTTTGGTTTAGTTTTTTATCATTTGTTGTTGTGATTACCATGTATGGATTATAGGTTGAAAGAATAGATGTGTCTTGGACTTTTTGTTTTTTATAATTAATTTTTTTATTTTTTACTAGGGTTTTTATCTGATTATTTATCATACTGCTAATTACTATGATCTGACACTTTTCTTTTAATAACGAATTAATTCTTTTCAGTGCTTCATTTCCTCCTCCGATAACGATGACTACTTTGCCCTGAAGATTTAGATTAATTATCACCGATCAAAACAACTATCTTTTCTATTTATACATTAAACACTGACGCGTAATGTGTCCTAGCTACATTTTTAATTGAATAATGAGATTGGTGATATGTTGACTCAATCCATGGATGATTTGGATAAGGAAATTCTTAATGAAATTCAATGGACTTTTCCACTTACACCAAAGCCTTTTGATGACATTGCAAAAAAATTTGAAACTACTCCTGAAATTATCAAAGAACGACTAGTAAATCTTAAAAAAATTGGAGTATTACGACAGCTTAGTGCAATATTTGACACAAGACGACTTGGTTACAAAAGCTCCTTGGTGGCAATGGAGATTGAATCTGATAAATTAGAATATGTGGCAAATCAAATTAATCGTCATCCTGGTGTAAGTCATAACTATGAACGGGATCATCAGTTTAATCTATGGTTTACACTAGCAGTGCCACCTGGTTCAGATTTGAAATCTGAAGTTGACAAATTTTCTGTTTTAAAAGGAATTAAAAAAGTTAGAATGCTCCCTACCATCCAATTGTTCAAAATTGGGGTAAAACTGGATATGGTTGATGAAAAAAAACATGATATTGCACCAACTGAAGAAAAAAAAGAAATTAAAAATATAAAATTTGTTCCTACTGAAGAAGATAAAGAATTCATTCGTGAATTACAAAAAGATATGGATATTGTTGATAGACCATTTTTAATTCCTGCAAAAAAACTTGGACTTACTGAAAGTGAATTATTTGATAAACTAAAGTATTATGAGGAAATAGGAGTCATGAGAAGATTTGCAGCAATTTTGCGACATAGAGAAGTTGGTTTTAC
>JAGXTE010000029.1 GCA_018334095.1 Nitrosarchaeum sp. | reverse complement strand
TGATCGATTTTATTCGTGTCTAGGACTTTATTCTTGGCAGTTTTAGTTGCAGGTTTATTTGTAATTGGTTCAAGTTCTTCTGTCTTTGCTGCCCAAGTAGATGCTAAAATCAATCCTAACAGTAATGAATCACCATTTACTTACAGTTATTTGAAAACCATCTTTATTGAATATCCAAACGGTGGAAAACTCTTTGATGAATTACATACTAAGGAATGGACTGTAAGTGGAACTGCAGATGCATCAAATCCAGGAGTTCAAAAATTAATTGATAGCCTTAATAAAAAAATGCAGAATGATGGAAGTCATGCTCGTATTTCTGATCTAAACGTTGCTTATGATTTTCATCTTAAAGGTAGAAATCTACAGACCTCTGTTGATTACAAAGTAATTCTAAAAGGAACTTTAACTGACTATGTCATTACTAAAGATCAAGTTCGTACTTTAGTTGATTTGGGTTGGAGAGGCATGGGTACTAATGACTCTATTGTAATCGATGGTGTAGAAATTAACATACCAATCTCTTTGTTAGAATCAAAAGAACCAGCAGTTTATGAAATACTTCAAAACACTGAAGCTGATTCAATATTATCAAAAGGCCTTCTTAACGCTGATTTCATTTTACAACAACCCATGACAAATTGGCACTTCTTATTTGATCCTACTGGAATCAATGTGGATGCTGGTACATTTGGATTAGATCAATCAATCTCAGGATTTGTTGTATCTAGTTGGACAATGGGCGAAAGTAGTCTTAGAGAAGGTAGACAAGTAGAAAGAGTTTTTGAAGCACAAGTAGCAGCTGATCAAAATTATGTTATTCGAAGTGTTCAATCAGCTGATCAAGGAAACATTGCAGCAATTGGATTTGGCGCATTGGATGTACTTGATGGATTAGAAATTGTAGGACTTACACCAACTCCTCCAAAAGATTATGGTACTACTTCTACAGGTGGATTTCCAATTGCAATTGTTTATGGAATGGCCGGTATGGCTGCAATTGGTGGTATTGCATTTTTCATTTTCAGTAACAGGGCACTAAAGAATCAAACAGTTGGTCAACAAGGTATTGATCCAGGTAGATTGGTGAGCTATCAAACTAGTGCTTCTTCTGGTGGTTATCAAACAAATAGAGGTGAAGCATATCTTGCAGATACTTCTGATTATGAACAAACCAGAAGTGTTTATGAAGACCAAAAACAAACTTCTCCACCAGCAATTTCTAACAATCAGGAAGAGGCCGCGTGTGGTTGTGCCGCATCTGCTGAAATTGGTACTGAATGTGATTGTGTAATGCATGGTTCATGCTTGTGTGATGCAACATGCAAATGCACTGCCGAACTCTGCAGAGAACAAGCATCATCAATGAGTTAAATACGTAAAAATTTAAAATTATTAAAAAATTATGTGTGCTGGGAGTAACCCTCCTTCTGTTTTCACGATATTACGCTTTGCAGCCTACCTGAACTTGGTACAGGATCCTATAGTTCTGTTTGGCTTTGCTCCATGTGGGACGTCTTTTTCATTCCTTCTCTGGAAACCTCAGGTTTTGCCATCATCGTGCGCCAGGTTAGATTCTTTTCTGCATCGTTGCCAATCATCTCTGATTATCCATCTCCGGATCACATTTCCTGTATGGAGGGAGGAGTTTCCTCTGCCGTAGCAGTGTATCGTGCTCCAGCTCACACATCTTAGTGATATTTTTGATTTAATTTGAAGATTGCCTTTCTGGTTTTTTACCTATGATAAATAATGTCCCAAATTCTCGTTTCCATTTTTTCTTATTTTTTAAATCTTTTACTTGTTTTGTTTTAGTTTCAAATCCTACTTCCTTGAAGAAATTTATCCACTCTTGTTTTGAATGCAAATGCATTTGAATTTTCATCATCTTAGTCCATTTTGTAGTTGCTTTATTATCTGAATAAAAGTCTGTTCCACAAAAAAATTTTCCTCCTGGTTTTAATAATTTGTATATTTTTTTCAGAGATAATTCAATTGAATCCACATAGTATAGAGATTCCATTGAAAATATTAAGTCAAATTTATTATTGAATTTAAAATCTTCAAGATTTATGTTGATATATTTTTCATTATTGTTGGTTCTCTTCTTATTAGCTTCTATAATCATGTTTTTGCTCTTATCTATGCCAACTGCCTTTTTACAAAAAGGATCTTTAGCGATTCTTCTAACTACCCATCCATTTCCACATCCAAAATCTAAAAACAGAAATGGTTTGTCAAAAGAAATTGTTTTTAAAATTTTTATCACATTTTTCCAATGTTCTTTTTCCATTAAATCAGCTCTCCCACTTTTGGCCCATTTATCAAAAATTTTACGTACCTGATCCATTGTTTTTTCTAGTATTTTCTAGTTATAATCTTCTTCTTACTGAGCTTTACTATGAACGACTTATACGTTTTCTTTAAATGCAAATTTTCAATTGATGTTTTGAAAGTAAAATGCCTGATGAATCATGTCGTAGTTGTGGTGGGATACTAATTGAATATACTAAATGTGCACATTGTAATAAAATAATTCAGTTTATCTGTTCATATTGCAATGCTAGAACCATCGAACAATACCATAGTCTTTGTCTCTTTAGGAAATATCATACTATCCATATACATGAAAACAGTAAAAATTACTCTATTTTGACAACTATTGCTTGACAAGTTAAGAAATTACGCGTATTATTGTTTCCCAAATTTTAAGTATCATTAATTTTAGCATTGATCCTTATGGGTCAAGCAGGTACAGTTTTAGGACTAATTTTGATATTACTTATGCCTGTTTATGCCGATGCTCAGAATCCTGAACGAATAAGCATAATTGATAATTTTGGAAATTTTGATAGGGGTGAATCTCTTTTTATTTATGGACAAGTAGCTTTGATTCAAAATGATTCTTTTTTGATTATGCAAATAATTAATCCTGAAGGCGATTTATGTCAAATCCAGCAGCTTGTTCCATTACCTAATGGTGAATTTATGACTGATGCAATTCCATTAAAAGGTAGAATTTGTGGAATTGTAGGTGATTATGAAGTTAAATTATTTTATGGTAATTATTCCACAACTGCTAATTTTCAAGTAACAAGTAATGTGTTTTCAGAACCTGATTCTGAAGCACTCATTGCATCTGCAAAAAATTTACTTTCAAAAACATTATTTATATTAGATGAACAATTTGAACTTGATCAATCCTTTGTAAATAGTGTAGATGATGCTCTTTTGTCTGATGATTTATCTACAATAGAAAATACATACGTTGATCTACTGGATGGATTTTATTCTGATAATTTCAGTTCTGAAATAACTCCTGTCATTAGACCTGCAGTTGCATCGTCTTTGAACTCTATATCTCAAATGTTAATTGATGGTGAAATTTCATTTGATAATGCAAAATCCATTAATCGAACCATCTTTTCATCTGTTTTTTATTATGAGATAAATGATAAACGTAAATCTATTGATTTACTGTCTGATGTATTTGTTGAGATTAGAAACATAAATCCGACAAAAACTTCTCCTGCAAAAATTCTTACTTTTGATGAACTTGAAGAAACTCTTCTAAACTTAATGAAAAAATCTGATACCGTAATGAGCAGATTTGTAAAAGAAGAAGTTGCTTTTATATTTGCAAGAGGAACTGCACCTGTACATGTACAAGAAATTTCAGATCTAGTTAATTTATTATCTGAGGCTAGATATCTTGACATTGTTTCAAGAAAACAAAGTGAACTTTACCGTCTAATTCAAAATGATTGGGAAGGAACAAAAATATCCCTTGAAAGTAAAGAATCTTTAGAAGACTTACTTGCCTCTGGAGACAAAGTATCGCGTCTTCATCAAGCTGCTCTATTACTCGGAGAATTAGAAGACGTGGAACGCTTTATTTCTTCAAATTCTGAAGAAAATTCTGAACTTGCAAATTTATTGATGCCGGATTGGAATAATCTTAAATCTAATCTAGAATTTGCATCATCTCCAAATGATATCATTGACTCTGAAATTCAAATAAAACAAATGAAACAGATTATTGACATCTCTTCTAGAATAAGTAAGGTGGTAGAAATTACTCAATCCAACGAAATTGACTCTAGTCTTGTATCTGATTGGAAATTCCTTTTAGAAAAAATTGAAAATGCTAAATCTACTGATGAAATTCTTTCTATTGTTTCTGAATTTGATCATACTATGACTGAATTGAGAGAGAAAAGAAACCCTTTGACTGTTTTAAAATTTGAATATCAGACAATGAAACAAAAAGCAGAACTCCAAGCTGACTATGACAATCTGTATCTAATTGATAGTGCATTGAAAATTCTTAACACTGCAGAACAAATGGAATCTGGAAATCCATCAATTATGAGAATTGATAGAATAGAGGTTTTGTTGACATGGGTAAGTGAACAAGCCCCTAAAATAAAATCTGATTTGAATTCATATGATGCTGATGCTTTTAAAATTAGAGCAAGTGATATTTTACAGAGAGCAAAATCTATTGAAAATTTGGTTGAATTGGGATTACGTACACATAAATTTTTGCCTGGTTATATCGAATTTACATCTTCATTTAATGAAAAAATAGACAATGTTAGAGATCTTGTTATAAAAAATGATCTTAATGAGGCCGATAATTTGGTTAGGGAACTGTTTACTGAATGGAATCAAGTTTCAAAAGCATATGCTGATGATCCATATGGCTCAAATGTTGGTTATAGTGGTGATGAGATCAAACGAATTGATTATCGTGAGAGATTAAATGATTATTCCAACATGGTTACTAAATTCTATAACAGCGAATTTTCTCAATATTCTAATGAATATGATGAATTGATTTCTGATGCTTATTCATTAATTGAGTATGGTAATTTTATTGATACTGAATCAAAAATTTTGGAGATTGGTGAATTTTTAAGTGAGCATCTGATTTTGAATAATCCTAGAATAATTTATGATGTCTATTATGATCAAGAAAAAAATATCTGGATAATTCAGGGCGCAGTGGAAAAATCCATTTTTGATAGAAGATCTCCATTATACGTTACTGTTTTCAATATGGATGGCAGTACTCATAGTAACTTGGAATTCACAGATACAAAATTTGGTGATTTTTATACTCAGTGGATTGCTCCTACAGAACCCGGTCTTTATGTTGTAATGCTGCAATACCAGGATTCTCAAGCAACTCGGATCGTAAATGTAAAAGAACAATTTGAAAACATTTACACTCCAACTGACTTAAATATGGTTGAGCTTGCACGTGATTTTGAAGAATTACTAACATTCATTGAAAAATTTGGTACGTCTTCTAATGATGATCCTTACTTTTCATCAACTATTAATGAAATTAAAGTAGGTTTGATCAGTAAGGATTCAAAAAAAGTTAATGAAAAATTAAATGATTTGAGATATTTAATTGAAAAATATCTTCCAACACGTTCACGATCAGCTATAGTTGAAGTTCAATACAGTGATAACGGCCTTGTTGTTTCGGGAGCAGTACAAAAAACCATAGCCTTTAGAGAGGATTTGTTTGTTGATATTTTTGATCAAAGGGGTAATCTGATAGAATCCATTACTCTCAAAGATAATTCTTCTGGTCTTTTTAATGAAATTATTACTAGGTCATTTGATTCTGGAGTTTATGTTGCTCAACTCCAATATCATGATGTAACCGTTACTGATTTTTTTACTGTTAGGTAATTCACTTGTTTTTGCTTTTTACCAAGTTGAATAACTGTCTAACTGCTAACTTTGGATGATGTGTTGCTAATTTTATCATGTTTGCCAATCCAAATTCTGCTTTGATAAAATCTAAAAATTCTTCAGGTCTTAACTCTTTAATTATATCTAATTCTTTATCCCATTCTTCATCTGAAAGTCCAATCCATCTATCTTGAACTTTTCCAGCTGACTTGATTTTTCCTTGAATTTCTTTTTTCCAAATTTCTTCATAAGGGTACAACGCATTTTCATCTGTAATCCCTGATTTTATTGCAGTAGCTGCTACTTTTCCTGCAACTCGTCCATATTTTATAGCGTATCTAATTCCTTCTAACACTAATGGATTTGCTTGACCCGCAGAATCTCCTACGAGAATCAAATTATTGTAAACTGTTTTTCTTGATAGCCCATCATTTGGAATTAATCCATAGTGAAATTCAATTGGTGTGATCTTTCCTAGGTTTTTAATAGGACCAGTTTTTGACTCCATTAATTCTTTTAATCTCTCAGTTGGGTCTACTGATGACTCTGGTTTACCTACCCCTACTCCTATTCTTACAATATTTTTCCCAACAGGAAAAATCCATGCATATCCTGATGGGGAATATTTCTGACCTACCATGAGCCACCATGTTTCAGAATCTACATTTTCTGCATTTACTTCATACTCTGCTCCCGCTCCAAATCTTTCCCATTGAGTAACAAAACCCATATCTTTTGAAATCGTTGAAGCAAATCCAGTTGCATCAATTATTATTTTTGCGTAAAATATAATCTCACCATCTTTGGTTGTTCCGCTTACCCCAATAATATCTCCTACTTCATTTTTTATTGCATTTTTGATGCTAGTTTTTAGAAAAACATCGGTTCCTTCATTTTTTGCTTGCTCAGCTAACCATCGATATGTTTTTCTTACATCTAAAACTGCCGCATGTGAAACAGTATCTGAAATAGTGACTTCATTATTTGGAGAACAAAATGAGTAATTTTTAATTGGATTATAGCAATCATCTGGGATTCCAAATTCTTTTATGTTTTGTATCCAAGTTACTCCGCTTGTTCTAACCGATTGTGCAATTGTCTCTTCTTTTTCTATTAGTGCTACCTTTATTCCATATTTTGATGCTTCAAAAGATGCAGACGAACCAGCAGGTCCACCTCCAACTACAACTAAATCATAATGATGTTCTGAAGCCAACTTAAATTGTTAGTTGAACCTAGGATATAATTTTGAGGTCTTGATTTTTCTTGATAATTATTTCTTTAAAATTGGATTTCCTACTCCATCATTTTCTCTTTCTGGATCAAATGTACTCATATGTCCTAGATCTCTATGCATGAAGCTCTGGGTTTCTCCTTGTTTTTTTCTACAGAATTTTCCATGAATTGTTTCTTCTATTTTTAACGTATCTTCATTTTCATGAAATAAACGCTTTCCACAGTCAGGACATATTAATTCCGGCATGAAAGTTCTTTATATCAAATCTATTTAGATGTTTCAGAAATATTGAATTTTATTTTATTGCCATGTTTTTAAACCGAAACTTTAGATTCTTATTTTATTTATGTATGGTATGCTAGAATCCGATATCACTTCTTTTGTAATTTGGTCTGCTGTGACTGCAATAATTATGGGGGTAACAGGCATTGTATACCGATCTTATGTTCTTCGAAGAAAAAGTCATCTACTATGATAACAATTATCCTTCTGAAGCTGTTTTTCCACCATCTACGTTGAGGATAGCTCCAGTAATCCAATTGGCTTCATCTGATGCTAAGAATAATGCTGCATTTGCTACATCTACTGGTTCTCCTATTCTTGCTAATGGCAGTCTTTCTTCTAACACTTTTCTTGCTTGAGGTTCGTCTAGATATGGTTTTATCATTCCAGAGTTAATTATTCCTGGGTTTACACAATTACATCTTATATTTCTTCTTGCGTATTCTACTGCAATTGATTTTGTGAACATTGTTATTGCAGCTTTTGTCGCTGAATATACTGCTAGGTGAACTCTTGGTATTGCCCGTTCACTTGAGATTGAACCAATGTTAACAATTACTCCTTTTTTAGTGTCTGACATTTTGTTTAACACAGCTTTTGTAATATGGAAAATTCCAAATAGATTGATGTCAATTAATTTTTTGATTTCTGAATCTTGCATTTCATGAAAGTGAACTGGATCATTGATGGCGCCTGCATTATTCACCAAAATATCTATTTTTCCATATGTGTCCATAATTTGATTAATTGTTTGCATTACCTGTGATTCATTAGTTAGATCACATGACATTGACGCTGTGGATTTTTCATGTCCTATCTCTTTTCTTGCTTTTTCTAAGCCTTCTAGATTTCTTGC
>JAGXTE010000028.1 GCA_018334095.1 Nitrosarchaeum sp. | reverse complement strand
AGAAATGATTTTTTCATTCTTATCTTAGATTTTGAATATAGATCTGAAAACGTCATTGGGTTTCCTCTGAGTTGGTATAATAATTTTAGAAGAGATAACGTACTGTAATCTCTTGTTCTTGCTTTTACTGCATCTAGTATCTGGACGTCTCTTTTTATAATAAAATCTTCGAATTGGTCTGCTACTTCTACAGGTATGTATGTTAGTCTTGCTCGCATCATACCGTATGGTACGGTACATTACCTTATTAATGTTCATCTCAAGCTTTGTTGCTCTATCTGGATGGTTTTTTTACACCATTTTCATGCCTGTTGATCTAATCTACTAATAAAATGTCAAAAACAGGTTAACTTCAGTATGGCTATTTGACTGTGATTTTATTGAAACAATTTCTATGGTTTATCGCTTCTTGGATTTTTGTATCTGAATTTGTTAATTTTGATTAGTTCAGCATATGAACCAAATTTAGAAGAGTCTGAAATTTTATCAAGCTCATCATCTGATTCATCATTGCCATCAAATCTTTTCAATATTTTATAATTAGTGCTTCTTTCAGCAGGCACTCTTCCAATCTCTTTGACAAGTCGTCTGATCTCTTTTGGTCTTATCAATTGACCATGATTAGATCCTGCTGAAGTTGAAATACTCTCATTGATTAGCGTTCCACCAAAGTCATTTGCTCCCCACATTAACAATAACTGTGACATTTTTTGTCCTTCCTTTACCCAAGACATTTGAATATTGTCAATCTGATTATTCAGTAAAATTCTTGCAATGGCATGTGTGAGTAATACATCTTTTCCACTACCTCCCTCTCTTATCTCTTCATGAAGTTGATGTTTGTACATTGGAGCTTCACTATGAATAAAATTAAGTGGAACAAATTCTGTGAATCCTTTTGTCTCTTTTTGAATTTCTCTGATTTTTACAATATGATTTACTCTGTCTTCTGGAGTTTCAATATGTCCAAACATCATAGTTGATGTAGTGTTGATTCCAAGATTGTGTGCAGTTTTAATTACTTCTATCCAATCTTTCACACTTATTCTTCCTGGCGAAATTTTATCTCTTAGTTTCTGATCTAAAATTTCAGCCGCAGTTCCTGGAAGTGTGTTTACTCCTGCTTCTTTGAGTCTTTTTAGATATTCTCTAATTGTGGTCTTTGATCTTGATGCTCCATAAAGTACTTCTTCAGGTGAAAATCCGTGTATGTGAATATCTGGAATTTCTTTTTTAATTTCTCTACAAATATTTTCATATAATTGTCCGTCCATATCTGGTGGAAGGCCTGCTTGGATACACACCTCAGTAGCACCTAACTGGTGTGCTTCTTTTGCACGTCTTACGATTTCTTCGGTTGGGAGAAAATATCCTTCTTCTTCTCTAAAATCTCTACTGAATGCACAAAAACCGCATTGCTTAATGCATACGTTAGTGAAATTGATGTTTCTATTTACGACATAGGTGACTGTATCGCCTACTCTTCTACTTCTAATTTCATCTGCTACTAATCCTACTAAATGAAAATCAATACCTGATGTATTGTACAGCCTTAATCCTTCTTCTGCTGATACCTCTTTGTCAGATAACGCTTTGTTTAAAATTTCAGAAATAGCAGAATCCGATTTTTTAAGTAGGGAATCTATGTTTACATTCATTTCCAATAATCCTTCCTTACCATCCCTTCTTCATCTTCAATATCTTTCATCTTACCTCTTAACTCTTTGCCAATAAACGAAAAAAATTCTGGATAAATTGGAAATCTGCATTTTAATTCAAATCCCGCATTTTTTGAATCTTGTTCGACTTTTTTAATCTCTGGCCATGAAAATTCTGGATTTACATAATCTGGTGTAAGTGGTGAAATTCCACCCCAATCATTAATTCCTAAAGTTAGAAAACTCTGATATGACTTTGGAGATAAATTTGGTGGAATCTGTATGTTCATTTTTGGCATAATTATTCTTGTGAGTGCAACAATTATTTTGAAATAATTTTCATTGGCTGGAGGAAAATCCTTCATCTTAGTATCTTGCTTTGGCTGAAAGTTTTGAATAATTACTTCTTGAATATTCCCATATTTTTCTTGTAGTTTTTTTATTTCAATGATGGAGTCTATTACCTCAATTGGTGTTTCTCCAATACCTACAAGAATCCCTGTAGTCATTGGAATCTTCAATCTACCTGTGTTTTCTAACACTTCGAGTCTTGTTTTTGGTCTTTTACTGGAAGCTAGATAATGAGGCATGTCTTTTTTTGTCAGTCTTTCACTAATGTTTTCAAGCATTATGCCCATTGACACATTGGTTTTTTGTAATTCTTTTAGTTCATCATAGTTCAAATTTCCAGCATTGGTGTGTGGGAATAATCCTTCTTCTATTGCTAATTCTGATGCATGAATCAAATATTCTGCAGTTGAACTGAATCCGTTTTCTTTTAGCCAGTCTCTTGCTTCTTGGTATTTCTGTTCTGGTCTTTCACCTGTTACAAATAATGCCTCTACACATCGATATTTTTTTGCAAGACTCAATAATTGTTTTATTTCTTGTTTTGACATCAATGATGTTTTATTTTCATTAGGTTCTGCCTTGTAAGTACAGTATGAACATGTGTCTTTACATAAATTTACAATATTGAAAAATGCTTTTTTTGAAAATGTTACCGAGTCTTTTTTAAATCGATGTCTTAGTTTTTGTGCCGTTGAGAATAATTCATTGGAATCAATTTTTGAATTTTGATATATTTCTACTATGTCTTCTCTAGAAATTATTTTATCTTCTAAAACACTGTTTAAACTCTCAGAGTTTAATACAAGATTGTTCAATAGTTGGTGTTTTTGTCTAGAGGTATTTATGCTTGTATCGCGTTAATTTCCATTTGGTCGTTCATCTAGAGTGATTGTGATGTTTGTTGTTCTCCCTTCTCTTAGAACCTCTAAAACCATTTCATCTCCTACCGATTTTGCTCTCTGCAAATGAATTAAAATATCGTCAATTTTTCTTACTTGATTTCCATCAACTGATAAAATAATGTCTCCTCCAATTTGGTATTTTATTCCATCGACTTCTACAGTTTCATTTGAACCATGTATTCCAGCTTTTGCAGCTGGACTGTCATCAACAACTGTGATTACTAGAAAACCTACTGCATCATTTAGATTCAAAACTTTAGCCAGATCAGGATCAATGTCTCTGCCTGCTATTCCAATCCATGGATGTGTGTATTTTCCATCTACAATTATCTTTGGAACAATTTTAGCTAAAGTTTGTGATGGTACTGCAAATCCTACCCCTGTAAATTCCCCAGTAGTTGATTGTATTGCAGTGTTTATTCCAACAATCTCCCCTCGCATATTCAATAACGGTCCTCCAGAATTTCCTGGATTAATAGCTGCATCTGTCTGAATCACATCTGGAATGGAATATCCTGCACCTGAAGGTAAGAGTCTACCTAATTGACTAATAATTCCTGAAGTCATAGAACCTGATAACCCAAATGGATTTCCTATTGCTGCTATTGGTTCTCCAACTTTGAGATTTGCTGAATCTCCTAATGGCAATGGCTGTAATAATGATAAATCTGCATTGACCTTGATTACTCCTATGTCTGTATATTGATCAGAACCCACAATCTCTGCATTATATGATCTGCCATCCAAAAATGTGACTACTACTTTTTTTACATTTTTAACAACATGAGCATTTGTAATTATATGACCTTGTTTGTCAAAAACAAAACCAGATCCTACTCCACTGGTTCCGTTTGATTGCTCTGCTCTTTGAACATTAATTCTAACTACTCCTGGTTCTGATTTTTCAAATATTTCAATTAATGATAGCTTTTTTGAGTAATCTGTAATTGTTGTTCCTGCTGCACTTGGAATTGATTTGTTATCTGAAATGACATCTGATTTTACTGCAGTTGGTGGTACTGCTAAAATTATTGCAAAAATTATTGCAACAATTGCTGCCCCGCTTATAGCGCCAACAATTACTCCAGATTTATCCATGCAAAATCGATACCATATTTTCTATCTAAAAGCATTGCTATACACTGATTGAGTTTTGAACATGATCTTTCATATAGTATTTTCGCCCTCTCCATGATACGGCACTATTTTTAGCTTGAAGTAATCCACTCAAAAAACCTAATGCAACTACTAGACTGCCTATTGGAGCAAACAATGCATCAATTAATTTTAATTGCAATAATTTTTTGACTTCAATTATTGCTCCAACGTAAATCATTATTGTGGAAATGATTGATGCTACAAATAATAATGAAAATGATGTTGTTTCAAATGCTCCAAAAACTGAATATGCTAAAATTGGAAATGGCATAAATAATAAAAACAATACTGCAAAAAAACATCCAATTGCAATTTTTTTACTCTGTAAATACAGCGGAATCATCAGTCTTTTCAATGCATTCCAAAGTGTGCTTCTATCTCTAGCCCAAACTGCATCAATTAGATGGTCTCCTCTAACGATTTTCATTTTATGTCCTGATTCTTTTACTTTTTTTCCAAGGGCTCCGTCTTCAATAATTTCATACTTGACACTCTCGTGCATTCCAACTGATTCGTATGTTTTTCTTTTAATTATGAAAAAACTGCCAAAAAAATACGCCGTTTTCTTTGAAGGGTCATTAACTCTTAGCGCTGAAAATCTAGTGTGAAGAAAGACTGAAATCATTGGTAGTGTAATTTTCGTCCAAAAGTCAATTGCACGCATTTTTGGAATTGCTGACAATGCATCTAAATCAAAAGAGAGTAAATGAGATACTGCAAGTGAAATTACATTTTGTGAATGCTTTGTGTCTGCATCAGAAAATAATAAAATTTCACCGGTTGCTTTTTTGTATCCTTCCATACATGCCCAATTTTTCCCCATCCATCCTTCTGGTTTTGTATGTGCGCTTACTGGAATTATTTTTGAGTTTTTCTTTGCATATTCAGAAATAATTTTACTAGTTGAATCATCTGATGAATCATCTATTACAATTATCTCATAATTTGAATAGTCTTGTTCAATTAGTGAGTCAAGACATCTACCAATGAATTCTTCTTCATTTCTTGCAGGAAGAATTATTGAAACTTTGGGGTTGCTATGCTCTTTTTTTTCAAAGTCTTCAAGCTTTGGTGTAAATCTGGCAGTATCAATCATCGATTTTATTAAAATTATCCATGCTGCTGAAATTCCAATTAAAATCGCGATTAATGAATAATTTAAAACATCTAAAATTAATTCCATGAATTATCGCTCTGTCTCTTCTTTGATCTTCTGTAATGCTTGCTCGGTACCACTTTGAATGTGTTTTTTAATCATTCCCGTGAACATTCCCATCATTCCAGAAAATTTGATGTCCCATTTTACATTCAGGACTGTTTTTTTATCTTTGGCAGTTAATGTGATTATCTTACTTCCTACTATGACTCCTTTTGTAAATACTGCCTCAATCTTTTCTTTAGGGTGTAATTTTACTTCCTGCATGCATTTTTGATCTCTAAACGCTATAGTTATCTCTCTGTTTACAACATTGCCGTTTTTTGATATGTTTCTAATTTCTTTGGTTCCCTTCCAAAATTTTGGTTCATTATCTATATCTGAGACAACATCCCAAACATTGTCAATTTGGGCATCAATTTCTACTGAAACCTGAATTTCTGCCATGACTCTCAACATTTCGCATTAAATATATTAGATTCCAATAACATAAGAAACCGACTGTGATGGGCAACATGCCTAAAATCCAGAACAGTAACTCCAGTTCTAACGGCAATTGCCAAACTTCCGTCACAGTCAATTACACTAAACATGAAACCATCACGATATATGCCAAAAATTGGAACCTTTGACGGAGCGGGATTTTGGAAAAATGCCTATGCTCATCAACGTGGTAAGTTACTAAAAATGGTGAATGTTCCTGATGATCAAATAATTGCTCTAGTGAATAAAAAATATGTTGAATTACCAGCTGCTCTGAAATATGAAATTGAAACAAGTGGCATTGATAAAAAAACTCTATTGTGAAATTTCGAAATTGATTTTAATGAGATGATTTAGGAATTCTTATGCCTCATGTGTCTTATGATGATTTTGCGAAATTAGACATTCGTGTAGCAAAAATTGTTTCAACAGAACCCATTCCAGGTAAAACTAGAATTATCAAAGGAATTATTGATCTTGGAAATGAAACAAGAAATGTGATAATTGGAGGAGCACAATATTACAAACCTGAAGATATTATTGGCAAAGTAGTAATTGTTATCGCAAACTTGGAACCTAAGACTATGGCTGGAGTTGAATCAAATGCAATGCTTTTAGCTGCCGATGTTGATGATAAACCGTTTTGGTTAACCGTTAATGAGGATATTCCTTTAGGAAGCCCAATCAAATAATTAAGAAAATAAATTCAATCTACGGTTAATCGTAGATCATTAGATTTTTTTCTTCTAGTAATGCATGTAAGTTGTTAACTGATCTATATACATCCGGTTCTTTTTTAGCACCTGTACAGACAAGTTTTCCAGAAGAAAATAACAAAATTACTGTTTTTGGGTCTAACATTCTATGAATTAATCCTGGAAATTGCTCTGGCTCATACATACTTCTTGGCAATGTTCTTGCAGCTTGTTCTAAATGGATTTTGCCACCTAGGTTAATTGATGCTACGATATTTTGAATTTCTACTGTTGCATCTTTTTTTACTTTTATTCCTCCTTTTCGTAGTTTCTGAACTACTGTTTTTACTGCCTTTCTAGCCATTTCTTCTGATTTTGAACCTGTACATACCATCTTTCCTGATGTGAAAATCAAAGTTGCTGTTTTCGGACTCTTTAGTCTAAAGACTAGACCTGGAAATTGATCTGGATGATATTCGACATCTGGGAATGTACGTGTAATTTCATTCAAATCCATTTTCTGATCAACTGAAGCCGATGCTACAACATTTTCCACGCTTACAATTGGCTTTGTTTGTGGCATATTCAGGTTGATTCTATCCTAACTATAATAAAAGCACTCGCCATTTTTTTACCTTCAAGTAGACTATTTTTATAATTTCTATGGCTTATTGAGATTTTTCTCAAGCATACGAATCATTTAATTTAGAATCTCAAATTTCTGTGTCTATTGGATTTTACAGATATTGATTTCGATCAACTATTTGGATCAGGTGGAGATACTAATCCAATTATGATGTTGATCTGGATTATTCCGATTTTTATCTTTGTCTTATATGGTCAAAGAATTCAATTAGCGGTAACTTCTGGCGAAATAAAAAAAGGAATAAAAAAACTTGAAGATTACAAAACAAAATCACGAACTGAATTAATAAATTATATTAAAAAAAATATGAATCCTGTAGATGATCCTACTAAAAAGATTGACCGATTTTTAGATTATTTTACAATAATGCCAGTTGATATGGATCCTAATGGAATAGTAGGTAAAGTACGACATATTGTAAGAGCAAGAGAAGATTACACTCGTGAACATGTCAAATCTCTATCTCCACAAACAAGTGAGTTGGAATTAACTAAAATTCAAACACTGCTTGAAATTGCTACAACTTTACAAATGATTTACAAGGTAATTAATCATATGTTCTTAACTGCCAAAAAACAAAACAACTATCCATTGATTTTGCCGCTTCAGATGATTTTGCCTTTCATACTAGAGGAAGCAGAAGCAATGCACAAAGCAATCCCTGCTTTTAAAATGGGTCAACCAATAGGTGATGGTATAGGACCGATGGTTGTCGGTAAAATGATGCTGAATTCTAACAAAGAATCTGTTGCTTTTCAAACTGTTTTAGGTGAAACTCAATATGAACAACGAAAATTATTACTACTAAAAGCTGAAGGCCCTGGTTCAACAGTGGGGAGACCTGGAGATGCAATGGAGACGATCCTCTCTAAAAATAAGCCTGATATTATAATCATGGTTGATGCTGCATTGAAAATGGAAGGTGAAGATTCTGCAACAATTGCGCAAGGATTTGGTGCAGCAATTGGTGGTATTGGAACTGAAAGATTTCAAATTGAAGATATTGCAACAAAAAATAACATTCCAATTTTTGCAATTGTCATAAAACAATCCGTCAAAGAAGCAATTACTTTAATGACTAAAGACATTGCTGACAAAGCTGACAATGTTCGTTCTCAGATATATGAGATGATTCAAGATAACACAAAACCTGGGCAAACAGTTTTGTTAATTGGAGTTGGAAATACTATGGGTGTACCACAATGATTTTCTCTAAAGAAAAAATCGTTCTTGAATACACTATAGAAAAATGTAAAAAATGTAATTTGGAGAGAAAAAGAAAATTTCATGAAGGTGATATTCTATTTTCTGAAACTTCAAAGTGCGATTCATGTGATGGACTTACCATGATTGAAAAAATCTTTGGTGAATATGTGGAAAAGTAATTTAAAACCTTATTTCTTCATTTAAATCCTGACGCAAATCTCAATCCTAACATTGCAGCTTGAGCCATAGTATGCGTGTTTGAAGAGTTATCCTTTGTATGTTCTCCAGAAATAAGATCCATCAATTCTTTTAGATTCTTAGTTTGAAAATAAACTATTGCAGGACCTGTAATTTCAGTAACTAGCCCCTCTCCACTAAACAGAGTACTTTTGATCCCCCCAAATTTAGTTACTACATAATGAGAATTGTTGCTAAGTGCAACTAAATGATAGTTATCCAGAGTCATTGTTTCACCCGATTTTAATTCTTTTTTAATAATTCCACCATATGCATTAACAAAAACAGATCCTTTTCCAGTAGCTTTTAACATAAATAATTCAGTTCCAAAAATTCCTTTTGAGAATCCTTGCCATTTAGTATCCAGATCAACAGAACTTGTTGATGCAACATATGTGCCGGATTGTATTATGAATCCTTGTTCAGCAGTAATGGGAATTTCAATGATGTCCCCAACTGGAGGTCCTGATAATCCTAATTTACAACTGTCTCCTATAGCATTAAAATCGTTAATGAAAAATGATTCTTGTCCTAAAATTGATACTTTTAGATTTTTTAGAAATCCTTCTCTTGTGTGCGTCTTTATGTCAAAATTTCCTATTTTAAAAACAAATGAACCTCCATCTGCCCTAATTGACTCTCCTCTGTTCATATCAATTTCCAACATACTCATAGGATCTTTTGTAATCTGAAATTTCATATCGGAAATTGATTATTTTCATACATTATAATCTATATGCTATTTGCAATTATGGATTGAATTTCATTCCTACACATATCTTGGAATATGGAAACTTTCTTGTTCTATTGAGAAATAGTAGTTATTGTAACTCCATTATCATTTGGAATAAATGTGTGTTCTGCTTGGGCCACTCTTTTCTCATTTATTTCAATTAAAACTGGGTATGCTTGAACTGCCTTTTTGCTGACAAGCAGTTCTAATAATTCTCGAGCTTTCTTTTCTTCCCACTCTTTTGTAATCCATCTTAAAGCAAAAGGCAACATGTTGAATTTCTCCCATATGTAATCAAGCAGTTTATCTGCTTCATCATTTTTTGTTTTCTTTCTAGAGTTTAATGCAAAAATGTTTTTTGTTTTTCCATTTCTTACAAAGCCCCCGCCGTCTTCTGTAGTGACAAATGGCTCACATGCATAAGCCGTATCACCTGCAAGTGTAAATCCACCAACTGACCAAATGTTTGGAATGGATCTACCCGCATGAATCGTATATTGCCCTAAAGAATGACCACTAAGATTTGCAATTGGTTTGAATCCAGTTTGTTTAATTGTTTTTTCTATAGTTCTTCCGATGTCACTTGCCTTGACTCCAACTTTTATCATTGACATTGCATTGCTTAATGCTTCTTCTGCGGCTTGAATCAATCCTGAATATTGTGGATCCTGACAAACTGTCACTGCCGTATCTGCAATGTATCCATTGATTTGGGCACCAAGATCAATTTTTAATAAGTCTGATTCTGAAATAGTAATTGGATCATTTGGTTCTGCTGTGTAATGAGCAGCAATTTCATTAATACTTGTATTTACAGGAAACGCGCATTTTGCTCCTCGTTTTTTAATTTGACTTTCTATTTCTTCACAAATTTCATAAACTGTTTTTCCAACCCAGTTTCTCTCTCTTGCCATTTCTCTTACTTCTGCAGCGATTTTTCCAGCTTTGATATAATCTTCAGATTGCAATGATTTTCTGTTCTTTTGACTGCCTTTAAAATGATTATCTGTTAGTCACTAACAATTTTAAACTAAACCATTTCTTATTACTATCAATTATGAATAATCTGTATGTCATATATCGCAAATAACACCACTAGAGCCGAATTTCTAGCCGAAAGGAACATCCGTAGCAGACAAGTCGCCCAAGTAGCCTTAAATCAGTTTGATATTTTTTGTAAATCTCTTTATGAAAAAGACGGAGATACTGTAATTAGAGACATTGGAGACACTGGGATCTCTGATAAATCTTACACAATAATGAATCAATTTTGTATGTGGTTAGGAGAAGACCACCCTGAACTTCAAGTGATAATGGGAAAATCATCAAGACCGATGAAAAAAAGACAGCCTATGACCATTCGTGGCTATCTAGTGGTACTCAAGGCGTATTTTGAAGAATTTGGCGGGATAGAGATCAATGACCGACGTTTTAAAAAAAGAGTTAGACAACAAAAAAGGATTAACCATGATCCAGAACCATTCACACACGATGAAATTCGATTATTATGCGATACCGCCAGCCCTGAAAAAAAATTACTCTACATGGTTCTAAAAGATACTGCGATGCGAGTTGGGGAGGCACTTCATCTGTACAAAGAAGACATTGATCTTACAACAGATCCGATTTCAATTAACATTAGAGCGGAGACAACAAAAACAGGCACTGCAAGAACAGTTCACATCACACCAGAAACGGTTCCAATGCTAATTAATAAAATCAAGAACACACCAGTTGGCAAAAAAATATTTGCAACAAACAAAGACCATCTAAAATCTGTAAGCAATGAAACTCTGATGATGACTTTCTATCGTGAAAAAATCGGCGGTGTGTTTCTTGAAAAATATTCTCACAATGGGCGCCACAAAAAGAACATCCATTCACTTCGGGCTTTCGCTATTACTCAAATTGCAGATGTGCATGGTGAGGAATTTGCACATGGGTATGCTGGACACACAAAATATCTTGGACAATACATTCGAAGAAATGACAAAATACCTGAAATGATGAAGCGTTGTGCCCCAAAACTAATGATCTATGAATCTGTTGTAATAGTTGACCAAGATGAACGAGTAAAGAAACTGGAAGAAGAACAACAGAAATCTAGACTAGATATGATGGCACTCACAAACATAATGTCACAATTAGCAGACATCAAAGCTGATAGTGTTAGAAAGGATTTGGAGATAAAACAGCTACAGAGTATGCTTGAGAATAAAGAATCGTCCTCAATACCCTCAATATCTTAAATCCTAAAAAGAACTAAAAATATGCTTTTTAATTACTTGTGGTTAATTACATATGATGGAAGACAATAAACACAGACTCTTTGCGGAGATTGACCAAGACACCATTCTAAAACTTGTAAAACTGAATAAACCAAATGAACTCCAATCTGACTGGCTCAAATCACTTGTTGAACATGTTTGTAATTGTGAGAAGTGGCGGGAAGAACAGGTATGAGTTCGCTAAATCAAATACTAATAAAATATCTTAAAACAAACCAAGTTCAATATGCAACATTAGACGAAGTGCCTCATTTCAGGGAATACTTTCTAAATTACTTACAAGTTATTTGGAAAACTCCTATAGAGTACTTGGAAACCAGATACAAAAATACGTGTATATCACTCAGTAAAGGCACAGCAATGAGAGATATTCGATTAGGTGCAGTGTATGGATTGATGTTTCATTGCAATGTGAAGCAATACCAAATAGCACATCTAGTTGGTGTTAGTTTAAGAACGATTAGACGTGATGTAGATTATCTCAATAAACGAGTATACAAATGATAAATTATGACAAAATTCTCATTATGTTGTTCATACATATTGGCACATTTTTTGATATTTTTTTTGGGTATAAGCGGATAAAGCCTAAAAATATGAAAAAACTATCCAATTATTGTTTTAATAATACAGACAATGAAACTAAAAAATGCATATTACTTGGAATGACATAATCATTTCATGGTAGTTTTTCGTTCAGATATCAAGTCTTGTGTGGATTGTGGCTGTGTTTATTCAAAGACAAGTAACAGGACTGAAAAGAATTGTCCTGTATGCAAGTCTAATAGAGGCGATGCCATAGAAGGAATTCATTTCTAAGATGAAAATACAATATCTGATTGTCTGTAGATGAGAAAAACTAAGAATCATTTTATACTGTAATAATTAGAATTTCTTTCTAATTCCAACAATTATAACGGCAGGAGCTACAAAATACATTCCTACATTAAGTAAGATCAAACTAATTCCATAACCTAACACTGAAACTTCTGAATCCATATCAACATGATTTAGAATGGATAACGAACTAATCATTGGAGTAATTGTTATTTTAACCACCTCTTTGAATACTGGACTTTCCCTTTCCCAATCCGCTATTTGCGGGGAAAAAGAGTAGTAGAAATCATTGAATCCAGCCATAAATGACGTTCCCGAGGCTGTTTGTAGTAGAGAATTATCTCTTAGCTCCCGTAACCGTTGCACCTGTGGGGCTAGTTCACTACCATATGTGGCAGTAGCAATTAGGCATCCACCGCCTTTTTCAGATTCTTTGCTTTGAAATTTGGTTTTATCAACTATACACACTCCATTTTTTAAAACAGTTCCTTCACCACAGTTGGAGGCATCCAAACTAGTTCCTGAAATAATTTCCTGTTTTATCTCTAGTTCCTTTTTCTTTTTTTCTAGCTGTTCTTCATACGTAGCAAAAGAGGTCATCATTCCTTGGATGGTGCCAGTTTGAAATATGAGTTTCTGGCTATCAATAGTCTTCAAATGTTTTGTTTTTTCTTCTTCTGAAATATCAAGTTCATTTAATTCCTTAACTGCTGTATCATAGGAACTATCGATTTGTTTTATTTTTTCATTTAAAAGAATTTTCAAATAGTCAATCCAACTTTGTCCTGCCTCAACCAAAAACAGTTCTTCCTCTACAGTCAAGCCAGATGCACCATATCCCATCAATGCAGTTTGAGATATTGAATTAGAGTTTATTTTATTAGAAATGCTTTGTAGTTTTTCATAATTTTCTTCACCAAGATATTCACGTGCTCTTTCAATATCTTTTGGTGTAGGCTCAAGTAGACTAGTTAGATCTAATGAGGAATAGAATTTACTTGTAATTTGTTGAATTTCTTTATTCATTAATTCTTCTTTTTCTTTGGATTCTTTTTCTGCTTTTAATTTATTATGATACAGCATCAAATCCTCTTCAGTCACTGTTACTGTACCATACTCCCAAGGATGAACCATACAAAAATAATTAAAACTTCCTACATCCTGAATATAAAAACTAAAAGTTTTTCCAGATGAAAACAAGTAACTGTCAAATCGGTTATCAAGTTCATTTTCGGGACTACCTGAAGTAACAGTATGAGTTTTAGAATCAGTATTTTTCCAAGTAATTTTTAATCCCTGTTCATCAGATTGTTTGGTCATGTCCATTAGAGATGAAATGTCATATTGTTGAGGAATATCATTTCCAATAATTCCGTTTTTTGCCATAAATTCAACACCTTGAATAAAGGAATCATCATCAATTGAGCCGTCTGCCCACCACTCTGCATTGTTTTTAATCCAAGATGGAATTTCTTGTTCTGTTTTAGAAGATAATTCACCATCTATCTCTATTATTTTTTTGTGAACAAGAAATCCTAATGCTTTTACAAAATCATCATCAGTGATAAGATCTCTTGACCACCAGTCTGCATTGTTTTTTATCCAAGATGGAATAGTTTTGTTTCTTTGTTTTTCTAATGCCTCTTCTAGCGTACCTTCTGTCTGACTACCTGCATTTCCCGTGTATTGTGCAAATGCAGGAGTAAGTATGCCCGCTAAAATCACTAGTGCAAATAAAAATAGAATTTTTTTCAATACCGTTTAGGTTCAATATCATCATATAAATATGAATATTCATACTTTTCATGACTATACATTTGAAGCTTATTTTTCTTATCAGTACAATGTTTAAGATTATAGGTTCAAGTAAGATAACTCCAAGACATCAGATCACATTACCTGATGAAGTCATAAAACACCTTGAGGCGCAAGTTGGAGAAAATGTCGGATATTTTTTGGATGAAAAAACAGGACGAATCTATGTGATGACTCAAGTTA
>JAGXTE010000027.1 GCA_018334095.1 Nitrosarchaeum sp. | reverse complement strand
CCGTTATCAAATATTATGTAAGTCATGTCAACATTTCGTCTGCCAGCTGCAACAAAATGACCAGCACCTATTCCCAATCCATCTCCATCACCGCCAACTGCAACTACTGTCATCTCAGGATTTGCGAGTTTTCCTCCCTGAGCAAAAGTCAAAACTCTTCCGTGCAATGTATGAACGCCATAAGTATTGATAAAATGAGATGTCTTTCCAGAGCAACCAATTCCAGAGAAAATTGTTGCCTTATCACGTTCTATTCCCATTTCTGCCAATGCCATTTGTAATGCATTAACAATTCCAAAATCTCCACATCCAGGACACCAATCATTATGTACATCAGTTTTGTAATCTGCCAGTTTAAGCGCCATGACTTAGTACCTCTCTTTTGTTTGCCTTATTTCCAACTATCTTTTTTAATGAATCATAGATTTCAGTGCTTGTCATTCCTCTTCCAGTATATTTTAAAATAAAATAATCAATCTCTCTTGTTACATTTTGCTTTAGGATCTTACCTAACTGTCCAGAGTGATTTGCCTCAATGTCAATGATAGTTTTTACATCTTTTAGAAGTGCCTTGACGTGTTCAGCTGGGAAAGGATGGATTAGTTTCATTTGAATAAATCCAATATCAATTCCTTCTTTTTTAAGCATAGAAAGAGCGTCTAAGATAGGACCTTTGGTAGAACCCCAAGAAACTATCGTAATATCATGGATTCCAAATGAGACAACTTGTTCTTCTTGTGGAACTCGCTTTAACACAAGGTCTAGTCTAGACATTCTTTTATCCATCATTTTGATTCTAACCTGAGGATCTTCTGTAATATGACCAAATTCATCAGACTCATCTCCAGTATTCCAAAAAACGCCATTATCTAGACCCAATTTAGAACGCGGAGATATGCCATCTTCGGTAAATGCAAATCGCCTATACTCTCCATCTATTTTATCTAGCAATAAACCCCTATCAATAGAAATTTTCTTTGGATCAAATCTTTTGCATGTAACAACAGAACTAGAAAGAAACTTGTCCATCATGTGAATAACAGGTATTTGATATACGTCTGCATAATTGAAACATCTGCCTGTATCATAGAAGCTCTCTTCAATATCTCCTGATGCATAAACAATTTTTGGAAAATCGCCATGTCCTGCATTAACTGCAAACAATAAATCGTCTTGACCATGTCTTGTAGGAAGACCAGTTGATGGTCCGCTTCTCTGATACAAAGTAATAACTATTGGAACCTCATTAATTCCTGCCCAACCTATTGCCTCAGTCATTAATGCAAATCCTGGACCTGAAGTAGATGTAGAAGAACGTGTACCAGTAAGTGCTGCACCAATCATCATACCCATTGCAGATATTTCATCTTCAGTTTGAATTACAATCGTTGAACCAGGTCTATCATTTTGGATTTCCAAAAGTTCGTTTGATTCAAGATATACGCTTTCATCTGAAGCTGGGGTAATAGGATAGTATGATTGGAATCTGCACCCACTAACCATTTTTCCAATCGATGTTCCGAAATGACCCTGAACAAGAATTGTGTCAGGTTGTTTTTCAATTCCTGTTAAAGAATATGGAAAAGCACTAAAGTTTGACTTGGCATAATCGTATGAAAAATTTGCTGCCTGTTTGTTAATCTCTGCTATCTGAGGTTTTTTTGAAAATATAGAGTCAATTGATAAAAGCAGTGGAACAAGTGGCATTTTGATTAATCCTAGAGATAATGAAACTGCGATGACATTAAACATTCGAATTAATCCACGAAGTTTAGGATTCTCTGTTTTTTCAGCAAGATTAGAGAGTGTTTCTCTAAAGGATACAGGATACAGATGAACACCTTTCTCTTTTGCAATCTCAAGAACTCCAGCAATTGTAAATGGTTTATTTTTTGATTCAAGCTCTTGATGTAATCTTTCTTTAAAATAATTATCAAGTGTATGAACCTCATCAGTAGTAATTTTATCCAAATCAGAATCATATATTATTCCGCCACCACTTGCAATCTCATCAAAATGTCTGAAAATTGTTTCAGCATCAAATGACGCCATCAGTGTAACGTCATTTACATTTGAACGAATTTCATGATCAGAGACTCTAACTGCAAAATAACTGTGCTCACCTTTGATATTAGAGTAAAATTCTCTCTTACCAAAAATATGATAACCCATCTCCGCACAAACTTTGGAAAATACATTAGCTCCAGAATCCACTCCACTTCCTTGTGGACCACCAATTAACCAAGTAAAATCAACAGAACTCATACTGATTATTCTCATTTTTAGGCATTAATAATATGATGGATAAATTATGCTAACCACCCGTAGTTGAATCAAATAACACACATTCGCATTTATCTCGTTCACCACAATAAGGACATACACATACACATTTTTCAATAGAATTGCCACATTCAATACAAATTGCAAACTCCTCAGTTTCGGATTTTGGCATCTAATTATTTAGAAAGAAATCGTATAAATGGTTTGAGACAAATATCACAAATATTGGAAAAAAAGCGAGTTTTTCTCACTAGAACACTACATAATTTTGCATTAAATGAATTAAAAAAGAAATATCAGATAGAAATTCATTCAGGAAAAATTCCAATGCCAAAAACAAAACTATTGAAGAAAATTCAAAATGTGGATGGTCTGATTTGCTTTCCATATGATAAGATTGACAAAGAGATTATAGATGCTGGAAAAAATCTTAAAGTTATCAGTACATTTAGTGTGGGCTATGATCATATTGACACACAATATGCAATAATAAAGAAAATTCGTGTAGGATATACACCCGAAGTCCTTACAGATGCAACTGCCGACTTGGCATTTTCCTTAATACTAGATATTGTACGTCGAGTTTCAGAGGGAGACAGAATAATCAGAGAAGGAAAATGGAGACAGATTTATGGTGCATATGACTATGTGGGGATTGATCTTCAAGGAAAAACACTGGGAATTCTGGGATTAGGTAGAATAGGAAGTACTCTTGCAAAGCGAGCAAAAGCATTTGATATGAAAATAATTTATCATAACAGAAAACATATATCAAAAAATAAAGAAAAATCACTCGGAGTAAAATATGTCACACTAGACAAACTGATTACACATAGTGACATAATTTCAATTCATGTTCCACATACTAAAGAAACAAATCAATTATTTGACATGAAAGTCTTTAGAAAAATGAAAAAAACGGCGTACTTGATCAACACAGCACGTGGAAAAATAGTTAATGAAAAAGATCTTGCAGTGGCACTAAAGAAAAAGATCATTGCAGGTGCTGCTTTGGATGTCTACGAGAATGAGCCTATTGGAAAAAAACATCAATTAACAAAGATACAAAATGTTGTACTTGCACCTCACATTGGAAGTTCAACCAAAGAAACAAGGGCAAAAATGGCAGAGATCACCATAAAAAATTTGGAACTAGGAATTAATCATAAAAAACCCATTTACTCAGTAGGCTATTGACATGCTTGGATTTACGCTTAGAACTATCCATCAAAAACTGTGCAGTTTTTATACATAGAATGTAAATTCAATTCAGATTGAAAAAATTCAAGCATACAAACGAAGAATTAGAATTAGCTAAACAACAATCTGAAAAAGAAAAGAAGAAAAAACAATTACAAGAATAAATAAAATTTTTCTCCTTGTCCTTTTCAGACAAGGTTTTTTTTAAAATTTAATCTTTGAACCATACTTTTGACGTAGGTTATCATATATTTTTTTTCTCTCAGTATCAAGATTCATACTTTGATCATACATCTTTGTAAAGAATGCACCCAAGATACGAATTCCATCTTTATCAAAAAATTGGACACTAAAACTAGTACGCTCTGGCTTTTGTTCCTCAATAAACTCAGCATTTTGAATCAATTCAGTGTTAATGTGCATATGAGCAGGACCATCATTGTCACCAATTGTAATCCATTTCTCTTTTTGTTTGATACTCAAAGAATTGCTTCTAATTTCAGAAACTGCTCCTACATTTTTTATAATTAGTAAAATGTTGTCAATTTTCACCATATCAGATAACACATTAAAAAGCATAACAATGCAAATAAAAAGAAATTATTTCAATTTTTTGGATAATTGTGTATCTAATTGAACAAAATCATCTGCATCACCATGAATACAGTCAGTTCCAACTGCTTTTAATGGTGAAAAACTTATTTTTCCACGTGGTAATTTTTCTTCGGTTTGAAGAGATTGTATCTTTCCTGAGACTATTTGTTTATGTTTATTGCATGTTACTCCAACCATGTATTCGTCTTTGTCTACAACAACTGAGACTACAAATTCTGGTGGGTTGACACATTGCTTTCCATTTTCCATAATAGAACATCTATCAGGCAGCATACTAAAACTCTGATTTTATAAGATATTAATCTTGATTAATACATATTCAATTTAATACTGAGCGATGTAAAATGGAAAAGTATTGACACATAATTTTGATCTCGTTATTGTAGGCGGTGGCATTCTTGGAACTTCAATATCATATTTTCTTAGTTTTCTAAACAAAACAAAAGAGATTGCAATAATTGAACAAGCTCACAATGTTGCATTTCATACAAGCGGTAGAAACACGGGAAAAGTTCATGCACCATACCTGTACAATCCTGAGAAAAAAAAGATGTTTGCAAAAGCATCTTTTAACGGATATGAGATGTGGGAAGAATATTCCAAATTGAGAAATCTACCATTTAAAAATGATGGGGTGATTGAAGTTGCATTTGATGAGAAAGGACACAAAGTTTTAGAGAAGTATCTAACATGGGGTAAACAAAACGGATTACAAGATAACGACATAAAATTAATGGAAAAAAACGAATTAAAAAAAATTGAACCAGAGATAAAATGTGAGTCAGCACTTTACGTATACAAAGACGGATCTACTGACTATTCCAAATTAACAAATGCGGTGATTAAAGATAGTACGGATAACGGAATAAAATTACTTACAAATACCAAAGTAACTCAAATAAAAAAAGTCAAAAACAAATGGAAAATTATGCTAGATAATGAACATGAGATTTTTGCAAACTATATCATAAATGCCGCAGGTGGTGAATCAATTGACATTGCACACAAAATTGGTATTGCAGAGAAATTCACAGATGTACACTTTAGAGGTGAATATTGGAAGGCACCAAAAGAGTACAGCAACTTGACAAAAACAAGCGTGTATTCCGTACCGGAATATCCTGATTACCCATTTTTAGATCCGCATTGGATTATCAGAGTTGATGGGAGTTGCGAGATTGGACCAAATGCAGTACCAGTGTTTAGTCCATATGGATATAACAAAGTAGAGAACATCAAGGAATTCATTCCAAAATTATTAGAGATGTTAAATTCAGGTGCAAGAAAAGCCATTTTTGATAAACAGTTTCAGGAACTTGCAATAAATGAAATTCAATCTTCAATGTCAAAATCAAAAATGATAAACAGAGTTAGACGATTCTTGCCAAAAATAGATGTAGAAAAAATAACAGAAAAAGGAACTTCTGGAATTAGATCATCGGTGATTAATGAAAAAGGCCAATTTGTTCCGGATGTGATTTTAGAAGAAGATTCCATGTCTTTTCATATTTTGAACTATAACTCTCCAGGTGCTACAGGAGCATTACCATTTTCAGCACATATTGTTGATCATTTAAACAAACAAGGATTGTTTCAAAGCGAAAGTTCAGATGCACAATGTGGCCCATGGAGATTTAGCAAAATAATTGAAAAAATGGCATTTTAGGATTTAGTTTTGATCGAAATAACTAAAATAAAGAAGAAAACACAAAAGCATTATGAGTGCAACAAATCAATTACGAGCAGATCATGATCAAGTTAGACGTCTAGAAAAAATAGTTGCAAAATGTGCAGACGAGATTTACAAGGGAACTGAAATTCCATTCTCAGATCTTGAAAAGATCACTGTCGTAATATCAGAATTTGTAGACACAATTCACCATTCAAGAGAGGAGGACTCGTATTTTCCATGTGTTGCAAGCTATGATAATCTAAAAGAGGAAATTAGAAAATTCATGATAGAACATGAATTTGGAAGAAACATAGCCAGAAAAATTTCAGAATATCTGAAAAAATGGAAAAGTGGTCAAGACGCAAGAGAACCAGTTGCCAGGTATCTACGAACGTATTCAATATTTCTATTTGATCATCTCAACAAAGAAAACAAATTCTTTGATGATGCAGAAGCAAATGTGTTATCAAAAGAAGAGGAGATTGAAATGTATGAACAATACAGGTCAGTAATAGCAATCGTAAAAAAAGTGGAAGAAATGATTGCTGAAATTGATTGGTTAGAGACAAGACCATGGTACAAGAAATAAGTTATCTAAAAAATTACCTAAAAATTCTATTAAATTGATCAGCATGAATCGTTAAAATTAAGGATTTTAAGCAAATATGAGCAGATAAAATTTAGAAATCTTTAAGTTTTTGTTAACTAAAGTTATGAGATGGGATTTTTTGGATCAAAGAAAAATAAAGAAACATCAGATAACAATTTAGAAAAAGGACTATCACAAATTCTTGTCAAAGAAATAATGGCAAAAGAACTAATTATTGCACCACAATCTACGACAATATATCAAATTTCTAAAATGATGGAACAAGGAATAGGTTCAGTTTTTGTAAAAAAGGATGCAGACACTATGGGGATAATCACAGATAGAGATTTTGCAATCAAAGTTGCAGCAAACAAATATCCACTAGACACGCCGGTAGAGAAAGTGGCATCATTTCCTCTACAGACAATAAGTCCAGACAAATCAATTTCAGAAGCTGCAAAACAAATGGCTACAAAAAAAATTCGTAAATTGGCAGTATCAGAAAACAACAAAATAATTGGAATAATCACCACCAGTGATATAGTAAGACAGTTATCAAAATTTCAAAAATAAGATATTTGGTTTATCCCAGTAATTGGCCAAGTAGTAAAATAATCTAACTTTGGGGTATAAATTAAAGATGATACAATAACAGGTAGATGCAAAACATGAAACTAAGATGGGTTGACAAATTCATTATTGCAGCGATAATTCAAGGAGCCTTAATCACAGTCATGGCCCTAGTAATTGTCACAATACAAATGATGAACAGTCAAATTAACATAATTCAGTATTTATCATTATCATTTGATGGAACTGCAAAATGGTTCTTTTTAGGAATAATATTTCATTTAATAATTATAGTCGCAGTTGCAGTTACGGCATTATTTTACAGTCATCTTGAAATTACTTTGGGGAAGAAATTTACAAAAAAATCAAACATATTAGCTGGAATACATCTTGTTGGAATGAATGTAGGTGGTGCAGGTGCAATGATGATTATGACATATGCAGGGTTGGCGGGAACGGGACTACTTTCAATTTTTACTGAAGGAAAACTTGGTCCAAAATATCCAGCAATTATGGATTCATTTATTGAACCAATTGGAGGGTTTATCGCTTTTCTTGCAATCGGAGTTGTATGTGGCGGTTTAGGATTTTTAATTGCATATAGAAATAATGAAGTATCAGAAAAATAATCTAAAATAATTAGTATCGTGGCAATCCATCATTCTTAAGATTCTTCCATTTCTTTTTATCAGAAATGGTATTCTTACTTAGATAGTTTGGTGGATTTTCAATGGTCTTAGCCATCTTTTTTTTTCTTGCATCCATCTGTCCAGGGGTCATTTGTACTCACTTTTGAATAATAGATTTTGTATTTTCAAAATCATAATCAGAAAGATGTTTTGTTTATCAATATATGACTATAATTTTGTGTTTGTGGCATGCCTTGTCAAGTATAGATGTTATTATCGTTTAGAATTTTCAGGGTCGTTAATTCAGTCATCGTGTTTCGAAGCCTGCTGTGCAAAACTCCAGAGTCGTCAGATGACATTGACATTCTGAGTACATCTAGGCATAAAATTTTAGGTAATCCAAAATAGATTAACCAGAATAATATTGCATATGATTATGAAAAGAGAATTATGGCGTATATACTAGTCAAGCATTACAAAATCAATGAGTGCCAAATCAGACAAAGAACAAAATCCAAACATAGTAGACATACTTTTGAGCAGAAATTCAGGAAAAACAATTGACTCTGCCACACTAATAAAAAATGTACAGACAAGAATCAATAACGCCTTAGACAAAGGATATGAGTACGTACGAGTTATTGATTCATCTGAAAAATTTCTGAGAAAAAATGTGAATGAGGAGATAAACATGGCAGTGTTGTATGTGGATATTGTAGGCTCTACAAAAATGAGCATGACTTTACCTCATGACAAACTGTCTATACTGATAAGCTCGTTTTCTCAGGAGATGTCATATGTGATTGAGCAGTTTCATGGATATGTTCTAAAATTTGTAGGTGATGCAGTTATAGGATATTTTGTAGAAAGCGAGACAAATCAAATTCCGGCAGCATATAATGTTGTAGCTTGTGCAGAATCCATGATAAAAGTGATTAAACAAGGAATCAATCCCATCTTGGTTAAGAAAGTAGGTCTTTCAGAGATTAGCATAAAAATTGGTATTGATTTTGGCAAGAATGTGGTAGTACGATATGGATCTGATGAAAAAAAGGCGTACGTTGATTTACTTGGTCCTGCAATGAATATAGCATCAAAGATTCAAAATTTGGCAAAAGCAAACCAGATTTTAGTTGGGCAAGAAATTTACGATAAACTAGACTCCTACATGCAAAAATTTTTCTTAGATATGACAGACGAATTGGTTTATCCTTTGCAACACTATTCAAATGATCCTGATCAGATTTACCGAATATATCGATACAATATGAATAATCAGGCATAGATTACATTCTTGAGAGGGATTTACAAAATCACATTGTTACTCAAAAAAAGCGCCGGGAGGGCGATTTGTCAGATCAGTTTGACACTCCAACTAATGTCAGGCATGAGTCCACGGGGATTCATGCACCAAATTGGGGATGAATGGGCGTAGATAGACGTGAAATCTAGTTTTAGTTTTGTTCCATCATAGATTCTGCTATTTTGATTAGTTCTTCCTCAGGTAAACTACTCTTTATTCGAATTTGTTCCTCATCAAGAAAAACTTCTAGGTTGTTAAATGATTGCTGTTCTCCATTTTCCCAAAAATATTCTTTAATCATAACTGCAGATTCATTTAAGATATTCAATTTTGTTGACTTTGGATGTTGTGCATTTTCTTGTGCTTTTTCAAACTTGTCATAAGTTGAGTCTTCATTCCATCCATTCCATGCTTCATCATAATAGTCAATTATCAGACCGTCCTTGCACCACGTATCCTGTCCATGGATTCCTGCCTTGTACTGCTCCAATGGCGTTGAATCATAATCAATTATCGATATTCCAAAAGAACCAAAACTTCCTCCATCATAAATTGCATTTGTTCCATACGTCCCCATTATTTTTGGAATAAATGATGCAGTCACAACCTTAGAACCAGCACACTCATTGACAGTGCCATTTATCACATCAGAAAAGGCAAATTTGTTTGAATATGCAGAAAGCATTACAGAATAGTCTTTTTCTTTCATGTCTCTGTTGTTTACAGTATAATGAATGTCAACTGGCTTTTCAGTAAAGAATGTCTCTGACTGTCCATCTTGTGTCCAAGACAAACCTGACTGTCGTCCTTTGTAATTTGCAAGAAATTGCTCTGATGTGCAATGAGGCTCTGCAACTTGAGAGTATGATGATATATCATAATCATTTTTAGACGATACAAGTAAAAATAATCCCCGTTGACCGACCTCATATGAGGGGCATTGTATTCCTGCAATGCCGCTGTTTGGGCTGCACCCAAAAGCCAAGACTGTTTTAGATGTTCCAAAAGAGTCTAGCTTTTTTACAACATCTTCAATTTCTATTGTAAACGCAGGGGCCTTGCCTTTGACTATTTTTACATCCGTTACTGTTCCAAGAAGGATCATATCAAACTCATCAAGAACTTCCTGAGTTGTCATTGGTATGGTAAGGCCATATGCAAAGGATAACGGAAACAAAATAGCAGTTGCAAGTATTGACAAACATAAAAGTTTCATTTTCTTTTTCTCCAAATAATAAAAATCGTCATACATGTAATGCTGCCTATCATAACCAACAAGAGTGTAAAATTGATGTATGTGTGATTGCCTAACGGAAACTGGTTATTTTCTAGATTTTGTTTCACATCTGAAAAAAACATGGCTTGTTCTACTTGATCAATGAACTTTCCTTCAATGTTTGGAATCTCCCCTTTGTAAAAATAATAATTAAATGCATTATAGTGTGCTTGTGTAGGATCTTTGTTGAGCCAGTCAGTCAGATTTCCATTTTCAATTGATGTCAACATTTCATATTTTTTTAGTTCCATCCACTCTTCTCCTTTGTAATCATAGTATTCTGCCCATTTCTGTTTAAGATAATCTAGTTGGCAACCTCCTGGACAGTAAGGTGCAGTTGACCATTCATTTGGAGATGGAGGCGCAAAAATATCTGATGCTGGGAACAATACAAAGAATGCAAATAGAATTATCAAGAGTCTAGTTTTCATTTTTATCTATATGACTAAAGATACGAGTTCTAATTAACATCTTGATGTAAATTCTAGAGTTTGCTCAGATATAGTTTCAAATGATTTAGCAATGCAGTTGATGTCTTTTTCTACATTTTCAGATGGAGGTGCAGTACTGTAATATGATGCCCCAATTTCATATATCTTGTCATTTGCTAATTTGAATATTTTCAAATGATGAGTTATGTGAGCACCTCGGATATTATCATACGTAAAATATGCATAATCTCCATCAGCCGAATAATCTGTTTGTATATTTTCCATTTGTAAATTCGAATTAGTGGGATTTGACTCTATTATTCTGTTGATTCTTTTTTCCAAATCATTGTCATATTTATCAACAATATTTCTTACTTGTACTCCTAGAGTTTCATGTGTTGATGACTTTACAACTAAAACACCTCCTAAAATATCTGGTTGATTATATTTTTCTCTTATTTTTTGATTACTGGTAATGAAATACCAATTTTCGTCAGGCTTTTCAATTGTAAATCCCAAAGCTTGGTTTACATATCGATTTTCATCAACATGTTGAATTGCGGAGTTTGTTTCATCAGATTCTTTTGAAGTTTGAGAATCCACTTGAACATCTGTTTTAGGCAATACAGTAAACACGTAAACAATAGATGCTCCATTCTCTAATGATACAGTGACATTGTATGTGCCTGCAATCTCAGGTACAAGGGAAGTAAAATTCCTACCATCATTCCTTGAATCATATGAAAGATTTCTGTTGTCATCTGATGTACAGTCAACTACTGCACCATTATGTTGAATGACTCCATTTTTGTCTGGATATGATACTAACCAAGAACCACAAGTATTTCCACGTCCTGACAGTGTATAGTAAAAAGAATATTCATCTCCAACATAATAGAAATCTTTCATGCCATGAATTTCAATATTATAATATTCTTTATCAAATGAATACTCAAAAGTCAGTGCAAAAATTACAGAACCAGAAATTATAATTCCCAAGATTATGATGATGTAACTTGTTTTCATTTTTACTCAGGTAAGGATGCCTCAATTACTGATGTGCTGTTTTCAAACGATACAGAAAATAATTTGAATTCCGAATTTAGGGCATAATATTCCGGCTCTACAGATATTCCGTCCACTTTGATTATCAATTCTTTCCAATAATCTGGATTTGTGTTGATTATCTCACTTGGTATGCGTGCAGAAAACAGTCCTTTCGCTTGAGGTACAAGTAAAAATTCAACGGATTTTGGATTTTCAAATGAATCAAACTTTAGAGTTACATCAGCTAGTTGTCCTCCTCTGATGTCATACAGTATGTGTGATTCTGCATTGATTACATTTGCAGTCTTGGCAAAATCCCCCCATCCTCTTAAAACCAAATTGTTTCCAGTTGATTCTTTGACGCATGCAGGTGTTTGTTTTGTATTTTTTATGACTAATGTCAATCCTTCGTTGCATTGGGTTACAAGATAACTATGCTCAAAGAACTTTTCATAGTATTGTTGATAAGGATAGTCAAACTCTCCGAGATACTTTCCGTTTGTTTGTGGAACCTGACCCTGTAAATAATAATACTTCCACACGTTATAGTTTGAATCAGTGTAAAATTCTGATTTGTGATCAAGATATGACAAAAGATTTCCGTTGTTTACAAAATCCATGAGAATTGCTTTTTGTTCATTCATCCATTTCTCTCCTTTGTATTGATAATATCCTTCCCAATCTTTTTTTATCTGATCAATTTCAGGATTGTCAGATTGACGCCCATAACATGGTGCATCAGGCCAGTCTGAATCAATTAAACACAATGCAGATATCTCATCAATTACAATTGGAGTGATGGTAAGTCCAATTAATACTATAAAAATTATAAAATATCTCATATCCTCTGCATCTCCTGATTCTTTCGGTTTCTAGTACTGTGTCTAGTTTTAGCATTACAACACGGACATTTGATTATCCATTCCTCAAAATAATAGTCACAGTTTCTGCAAAAACTCCCGCCATCTTGGTATATTCTGTTATTTCTCCCCTGTGTATAATTCTTGCAAACATTCTTGCATTGATTCACACATAATTTCAAAGTTCACATGTTCATAAATTCTTCTAATGTTTTGTATATGGTTTTTATTTCAATTAACAAGGAATTCTTTAATAAAACATACTTGCTAAATTTATAAAATAGAATCAAATTTAGGTATGATTTACACAAATCTAAAATTTGCCATTCAAAAATTTTATTGTTCTAATGTATTTAGTTCAAACAAAGTGGTGTCTATGATCTCTTTTACTGTTTTTAGATCAAATGGTTTGTAGATGACCCCGCTTACCTGTAATATGTCATGAACGTATGATTCACTTAGCCTGTTTACGCCTGTAACGACTATTATTTTTGCATCTGAATGAAATTTTTTGATGTTTAATATTGCATAAAGCCCATCATATTTTGGCATAACAAAATCGATGAAAATTATGTCTGGATTGTATTTTTTATATAAACTGACAGCCTCCTTTCCATTCCTACCTCTTCCAACAACATTGATTTCATTGTCGTTTAACAAATCACAAAAAACCTTTAGTGTCATTTCATCATCATCAATAACTACACAATTAACCATTATACTATTATCATAATATCACATTATTAATTTTACGTCCGATTAACTTATGCCATATTTTATTATGTTGGCATCTTTTGAGTCAAATTTTAGTTGTAGAGTTATAACTTTTCCTTGAATAAACCACTCGTATAAAATTTGAAATTAATTCTAGAAAAGCATCCAATTTTAGTCCAAAAACTACACGAAAAAACTAGAAACAGTACTAAATCATTATTTATGATAATATTTCATACATGTATTTCCATATTTGGAAATATTCGAATTTCTTTGACATTTTAGTAAACAAGCAAGTTTGAATAATTCAAAATAAGACCCAGTTGTAAAATCAACATGACAGAAAGAATCACAATAATGCTAAACAGTGACATTGCAAAAAAACTGCGAAGTTTACAAGCCAAAAAACTACGAGAATCTGCATCCTCTGTCAGCTTTTCAAGAATCATAAACGAGATTCTGGAAAAAGGGTTAAAATAATTTTATTCCTGTTTGACCGATCTGTGAATGGTTCGTAGATGTCTTTTTAGATTACCTTCTCCAGATAAGTGCATTGAGCAATACGGGCACTGAACTTTTTTTACCAATTCTTATATTCATAAAAAGTATGAATTTATTATAAGTTATTATATTATAAAGTGCAACATGGAATATGGCAAGTTGTATTGTTGTAGATGACGATCCAGATGTTATTAATTTATTTTGTGATATGCTAAGCATCATTGAAATGAATGTTCTTGCAACTGCAAATGATGGCAGACACGCAGTAACTATGTACAAAATACATCAACCAGATATTGTCTTTACGGATTTGAATATGCCAAGATATGATGGGCTTTATGCAATTGAGAAGATCAAGGATATCAATGCAGATGCCAAGATAATAGTAGTTACAGGAGATTCTAATGCCTACCAATACCCTTTTCTTAATTCCTTAGACGTACAAGTAATTCGAAAACCATTTGTTATTCAAACAATAAAAAAAGCCATAACGGATTGTCTGACTGGAAATTCAGAACCTGCATCATTTGACATCAAATACAGGTTCAAAGGGGAAACCAAGTCGTATTCGTGCACAGTTAACTATGAGCAATACAAGAACTTCAAAGCGTTACCTATTGTGGAAAAGTGTGAAATAATCAAAAAAAACAAAAAGCAGTTTGACAAGTATGCCCATGAGATGCGTAAAGCTATCAATATGGCAATCAGAAATGATACGAGTCATATCCGCAGACTATCTGAGATAGCATAGTGATTTTAGTCCATAAAAATATTAATATGAAAGTATGAACTAATGAATATCATGACTGGCGTTACCCAACTGTTAGCAAAGTCACTTGAAAAAACAATGCTAAAGAATCTTGGCGAAAATACGGTTCACAAGATACAGGATAGATTATTTGAGAGATATGGCATATCAGTAACCCAGTCCATGGAAGAGTTTGAAAAACTAGATTCCGTATTGAGGGAATTTTTTGGGGCAGGGGCAGTAGGACTGGAAAGAAAATTCCTTGAAAGTCTGTGCAGCATCAAATCAAAAAAAGACCAGACACAAAAGAGATTTACAATATCAGAGTCAGCAATCAGTCAATCAATCTTAAAAGCATACAGTGATGACGAAGCATCAAAAATACTGAACGCATCAATTGGCGAGTCATGGACAATTTTGGAAATGCTAGAAAAATTACAGATTCCGCAGACATCAGGGTATAGAAAAGTCAATTCGCTAATCGAAGACGGGCTCTTGATAAAAGACGGACACGAGATATCTGCAAGCGGACGCAAGACTGACAAATACAAGTCATTGTTTGACAATGTGGAAATTGATATCAAAAACAACAAGGTTACAGTAAACGTCCAGTTCACACAAAACGTTATTGACCAAAGCCCAATACTTCAGACAGTATACGGTATTTAATAAGATCAAAAATATTTTTGTAAAATGTACAAAGAACTATGATTTTGCATCTAGTTCTCATTTTCTAGAAAGATTGTCACTATCTGATCCTAATCCGTCGGAATTTGGGTAATTATCTGTCTATTAAGATTGTAAGTCAATTTAATGCATATGAATATCATGTATTCATAAAAAAATGAAATGTTATTCAGGAACATAAAAACAAAATACGACTAACTTAAATCCATTATTTTCCTAGAGAATCAGTGAAAACAGGAATATCAACTCAAAGCATGTTTGTGATAATTCTTCTTATCCCATCTATTGCATTTTCAGCTATTGGTTTTGTTGTTTACTTGCAATTGCAATATGAGATAAGCTATAATGATTCAGTAGAACATACACAGAAGATTGTTGGACTTTTAGCTAATATTAAAGAAGATTTTCTAAATGCTGAGACTGGAGTTAGGGGTTTTACTATAACTGGGGATGAATCGTATCTAGATCCATACTATGTGGGAATACAAGATATAGAATCTCATTTTAATCAATTACAAGCATTAACTTCTGACAATCAAGAACAACAACAAAACACCATTAAATTAAAAATTAAAGGCCATGAAAGATTGGACAACTTGGAAAAAATTCTTCAAGCAAAGAAACATGGTGAAATTAACCTAGCTTTTTTTGATGACAGTAAACAATCAATGGATGAATTACGAATGATAATTTCTGAGATGTTATCAAAAGAAAGCAGTCAATTATCTGTCAGCAAATCTAATGTTGAAGATTCGGAAAAACTTGCTCTTCAACTCATCAGCGTAGGATTTCCTGTCATTATAATGATTAGTGTGTTATCTATCGTTTTCCTGTATTTCTATATGAAAAAACGTACCAGAATGGAATTTGAATTAGAGAATAAATCTCTACAAATGAAAGAGATAGATGATCAAAAATCTGAATTTTCAACCATGATTACTCATGAGCTAAAAACGCCCCTTGTCCCCATTACCGTTTATTGTAAAATGTTAAAATCTGATATGCTGGGAAGTATAACTAAAGAACAATTGGAAGCAATCAGCGTTATTGAAAAAAATGCAAAAAGTCTTGATCATCTAATCAATGATATCTTGGATGCAAGAAAACTGGATGTGAAAAAATTAAAATTCAATTTGGAAGATACAAACATTAAAGAATTTTTTGATGAAATTTATACTGGTCATAATCCCGTAATAAGCCAAAATGGAAATAAGCTTGTTATGACGATTTTGGATAAAAATATGATTATAAAAACGGATAAAATTCGACTACGACAGGTCTTTGACAATCTTCTTAGTAATGCTATAAAATTCATGCCAGAAAAAAATGGATTAATCCAAATAGGCACTACAAAAGAAGAGAACAACATAATATTTTATGTAAAAGACAATGGACTTGGAATTCCGCTAGACAAACAAGATGAAATCTTTAAAAAATTCTATCAGGTAGATACATCTGCACGAAGAAAAATAACTGGAACAGGATTAGGTCTTGCAATATCAAAGGGTATTGTGGAACAGCTTGGAGGTAAAATATGGTTTGAAAGTGACGGCGTGCGTGGTACAACCTTTTTCATACAGTTATCTTTGTCTGAAAAAACTTAATGTTAGCAACATCTGTATATACCTCTTATCTTATTGTATAATTATATGAAAATCTTAATGATAGATGATAACGTGGATATATCAACCGCTTTCTCAAAATATTTTATTCGTAAAGGCCATGAATGTGCTGTATCAAATGTGGGACAAAATGGTTTGAGTATGATTGAAAATAATCAGTATGATGCAATTCTCATGGATCTTGCAATGCCTGACTTTTCAGGACCTGACATTGTAGAGTCACTTCACAATCGTAATTTAATGAATGGTAAATTAATTGTAGCATTAACTGCATCATCTATTACGGATGAGGATAAGGCTAATCTTAAAACAAGAGGGGTGCATTCAATATTGAAAAAGCCAATTGATCCAGATGAATTATTGGACTACCTTAGTAAAATAAAAAAATAATAACATGGATGATGTTCATTTTATTAATGAGCTTAAACAATTAATACTCATTCAAAATAAAATGGTAGAGTTATTATCCAAAAATGATCCAAATTTTTCAGATATACGTGATGTGTTATATTCCACAGATGATGTAACAACAAAAATAAATTCGTTGCTTTCTAAAGAAAAAAACATTCCAAAAAATCTAATGGGAAAAATCAACCATGATTTACGAACACCATTGACGCCTATACTTGGATACATTGAGATGCTTCGAATGCATAAATTTGGTCCATTAAATGACATCCAAAGTGAAAAAGCTGAAATTATTCATAAAAATTTACAACAATTAATCAATACTGTCAATTCCTTAGATGGTATTTTATTACCAATGCAAAATCAAGATGAGAAAATAAATCATGAAATAAATGAATTAAGGCAAGAAAAAACACTATCTCAGAAACTAAATAATTTTTTGACAGATAAATTAAGTAGTTTACAAAAGGAGGAAAATGAATTTCATGATCTAACGAATAATCTAATACATAAAAAACGAGAGAAAGAGCAAGAAAATCTAATTCTTAGTAAATCCGTCAAATTAGAACATGCCAAGAATAGTCAAATGTACAAAAAATATTTTGTTACAATAACTTGCGTTGCAATAACTATGACGATAATAATTGCTGGGTATTCTTTGCTTGTAGTAGATTTGATAGGAAGTGAATACCGTATGGCTAATCTTGGTGATGTAAGATCAAACTATGTGATACAGAATCTTAGGGGGGATACAATAGATACGTGGCTTTCATGGAGGTTAGTTGACGGATCTACAATAGATGTTAATCTGATTGATGGCATAAAATATCCTGACAAGGCAGATATTGTAAGAACGGTGCTTCTCTCAAATGAATTGATAGAAATTGACAATTCATTGTTACACAAGGGCCCTAGAGGTACTACATCAACATATTATTTGGGCTGGGCAGGTGCACTTGCAAGTATTAAAAATCCAACAGAATTCCATATCCCTCAAAAATTTAATTTGATAGAGTCAGCCAAAGGAGAGGGAGATATTACAATAAAACTGGTATCTCAGCGAAACGGGGATGGCTATTCTGGATATACTAAATCAATTGCAGATGACGCACAAAACCAGATATTAAAATCCGAGATTACAATATTTGAAGTAGACAAGTTATCAAAAGCCCAGTTTGAAACTATACTTAGACATGAGCTTGGACATGCTTTAGGATTGGCACACTCAACCGCTCCAGAAGACTTGATGTATCCAACAATTGCAACAGACTATCCATACATCTCTAGTTGTGATATTGATGCCATCGTATTACTATATGACGGTGGAAAAAAAAGTGAAGTTACATGTGACATATGATTGTAATTTAGTTTAG
>JAGXTE010000026.1 GCA_018334095.1 Nitrosarchaeum sp. | reverse complement strand
CTAATTCTAACTGGAAATCTGCTGAGTAATTGTGGTGGCAATTCTTTGGTTCCGCTATGTGTAAGTGGATTAATTGTTGCAATTACAAACCAACCTTCTTTGGCTTTTACGATCTCACCTGTGGATTCTTTTAATATGATCTGTCTTCTATCATCAAGTGCTTCATCTAATCTGAGTAGCACATCAGCTTCAGCGGCATTAATTTCGTCTAAATATAATATGCTACTTTCTTTCATTGATTTAATCAAAAGACCTTCCTCAAAACTAACGGTTCCATTCGTTAATGTTTTAGTTCCAATTAGGTGACTTTCTCGTGTTCTGAGACTAAAATTAATAGATTCTAACTTCATATTCATATTTTCTGCGAAATCTCTAACTAGAGATGTTTTTCCTGTACCTTTAGGACCAATTATCAACACAAATAATTTTGCTTGATATGCTTTCTTTAAAATCTCATTAGAATTATTCCAATCTAAATATTGTATCTCTTTTAACATATGATATTTTTTTATGATTAAGTTTACAAATAAAGCTTAGTTTTGGTATTGAGGTAATTTAGCATTAGATTCATCAAGAATATGGTGTAGTTTCTTACTCCACTCATCAAATCCTTCTGGAGATTCAGGATACTCGTAGTAGTGTTTTGTTAAGAGTCTATTTTGTTGTGTAGTAAAACGTAAACCATCAGCTAGTTTTTTGTTTAGTGCCCCTCTGATCATCATTCCTAATTTTGTAACGTTTGAAAAGTCAGGATGCTCTCCTTTTGAAATTGCTTCAACATCTAGATTCCCCAAAAAGTGTTTCATTCCATAACTGATTTGTTCATTGGTGAGAGTTTGAATTAATTTTCTAAAAATTTCCAATCCCGCTGTTTTGTAACCATATTCATTAATGAATTCTTTATTATATTTCCATAATCCTTTTTCCGTAACATCTCCTGATTGGATTGCTTCTACTACACATTTTCCAACAATCGTTCCTGCAACTAATGCTGGGCCAATACCTCCGGCATCAAGTGGTTTTGGCATCCATGCAGAATCCCCTACTATTACAAATCCATTTGCTACCATACAATCATTTTGTCTTCTAACTGATACTTGGAAATTTCCAGTTGCATTATTCTTATCTTGAGGATCTTCTGATAGTCTTGCATTTTTAATTGCTCTATTCCTTTCAACGTATTGATTAATCAGCATAGATACATTATCGTTTTTCCCCAATCTTTGATTTCGTTTTTCAAGAAGTGTTTTTTCAACCCCAAGACCAATGTTTACTTTATTTTTTCCTTTAGGAAATACCCACCCATATCCACCTGGAGCAATATCTTGGTCAAGATGAATTATACAATAATTTGGATCAAATTCAGTTAGATCTTCTTCTCCCTGGTCAAAATACATGATGTGTCTACCGGTTGATTCTACATCTGTACGATCTATTTTTTTTTCCATCTTTGTTGTGTTAGAAATTTGATTTCGAAGCATAGATGTCATTCCAGTTGCATCAATTACAACTTTGGCTGTCTTTTTGTATGGTGTTTTTGTTTTGTTGTTTATTCCTTGAACTCCAACCACTTGATTTCCATCATATACTAATCCAGTAAGATTAATTTCAAAATCAAAATCTACTCCCATTGCTAATGTTCTTTCATTTTGACGTTCTGGCAAAACTTGTCTATTGAGCATATATCCTGCACCATCAAATGGAATTGATGTTTCTCTATCTGGAGAAAATGCCATCACACCTTTTACTTTGTGTTCAATTTCTGGTTCACTCCAGTTAACTTTAATTCTGTTTGTCATGTAGTCTACAGCTTCTTTACTAACTGCATCTCCACATATCCATCCTGACACACTTTTAGATCCTGGTAAATTTGAAGGGCTTCTGTCAATAACTAGAATTTTTAATCCTTGATTTGAATAATGTGAAACTGATTGAGCAGCTATAGTTCCTGCCAATCCACCTCCAGCTATAATGACGTCGTAATCTACCACAAAAGAACGCGTCGTTTATCCGTATTTAAAATAATACCATGATTTTAGGTAAGAAAATTTTTGATCTTTATAATAAATTCAAAAATGGGGTCGGTTCGTCGCGGCGTCTTCAAAGCTTTCGCTCAGACTGGAGCGGCTATTATCTCCTCATTCCCAAATTGAATTACCTTCTCATTCCTATTTAATCTAGTTGGCAATTTGGAATACCTGCCTGAATATTTTGACAGTATCTTTTTTATTATAAATTGGTGTATGAATTTTCACTTTTATTGCATCTCTATCACTTAATACTAAATTTCCTTTGATGAATTCTTGTTTGTCTAATCTAATGTGAAGTCTAGAATCTACTGTTCTTTCTTCTATCTCTTCTATCAATTTGATAATTTGTTCCTTTGATATAGAATGAATTAATTTTACGACAAATTTTTGAGCCTCTTTTTTTTCAATTTTTCTACTAAGAATTGTAATTGTATTCTCAAAATGACCTAGTGTTTCATTCACTGTGAAACTATTATCTAACTCAAATATGTCCTCAAATGATTTTAGGAACTTGGAAATATCTTCGGTTGCATGTATAATTACATCAATTGTAACTTCTAATTTGTCAACCATTAGCTGTATGAATACTATTGTCGTTTAGGCTTCAAGCAATGCTATTTCTTTTTCTGCAGTTCTGATGAGTTTTACTTTCTCAAGACCTACATGTCTTACTCTAATAACTTTCTTAAATGCAGCCATGATATCAGAATTAATCTTACTATAACATGTAGCCTGAACAAACTGATCAATTGTCATTTGAGGTACAGTGTTGTTAATTACATCTCTAGCAATCAATCTTAATGCATGTTTTCTAGATGTATTAAGTTGTCTGTGTGTAAGTGCAAGTATTTTGATTCTAAAGACATAACCATCTTTTGTTTTGATATCTATGATAAAATTGATTTTAGATGAACCTCGTCTTACCAAACTACGCAAAAATTCTTTAGAATATTCATATCTTTTAAAAATTGTAGTAGCTTTATCTTCTTCTACTTTGTTTATTTGGAAGTAAATCTTGTATTGATGTTGTGATGGGTCTCCTTTTAGAATATCATATAATGTGACTTCTAAAACTCTACCTACTGCATTTTCATCGTCAGTAATTGGAACATAAGCAATTGGAACATTGTTAAATGAATCTGGAGCGCTTACAGTTACCCATTTCTTTTCTCGCCATTTGTCCTTTACTCGTCCTTTTCTACGTGCCAATTATTATCGACCTTTGAATCCAAAATATAAGGGTATGTGACTAGATTATGTTTTTGCCCATGTATTTTTGTAAAACTTTTGGAATAACAATATGTCCGTCATTAGTTTGAAAATTTTCCATTATTGAAACTAAAACACGTGAGGTGGCAACCAATGTACTGTTTAATGTGTGTAAATATTGTGTCTCTTCATTTGTTTTATCTCTAAACCTAATCTTTAGTCTTCTAGCTTGATAATCTAAACAATTTGAACATGAAACAATTTCTCTATATGCGTTCTGACCAGCCATCCACGCCTCAATATCATATGTTTTTGCAGACACTTTTCCCATATCTGCTGATGATAGTAACATTACTTTGTATGGGATCTCTAATTTTTGATAGAACTCCTCCGCTACTGATAACATTCTTTCATGTTCTTTCCAAGATTCTTCTGGACGAGCAAAAACAAACTGCTCAATTTTGTCAAATTGATGTACTCTAAAAATTCCTTTTTGATCTCTTCCATGTGCCCCGGCTTCTTTTCTGAAACATGGACTTACCCCTGCAAATCTTAAAGGAAGATCTTTGCCTTCAATAATCTCGTCTGAACGCATTGCTGCCATAGCATGTTCAGAAGTTCCAATCATGTAGAGATCTTCATTATCAATTTTGTATATCACTTCTTCAAAATCATCGGCTATTATTGCTCCCTCCATAGATTGACGATTGATCATATATGGCGGTTGAACTAGAGAATAATTTTTTTCTGCAAGAAAATCTAATGCATAATGAATCAGAGATTGGTTTAATCTAACAAGATCGTTTTTCAGATAATAAAATCTTGCACCGGCAACTTTAGCTGCTCTTTCAAGATCAACTAAATCCAAATTAGCAGAAATATCTATGTGATCATTAATTTTAAAGTCAAATTTAGGAATTGTTCCCCATTTTTTAATTTCTATGTTAGCAGTTTCATCTTTGCCAATAGGTACAGATTCGTGAATTAAATTTGGAATGGTCAATGCTAAATTAGAATATTTTTTTTCTATTTCACCTTGTAATGATTCTAATTTTGCAAGTTCTCCTGAAATATTTTTCATTTCAGCTAAACTTGGTGAAATATCGTCTCCTGATTTCTTTTTCTGAGAAATTTCTATTGCAACTTGATTCTTCTTTTTTCGCATCTCATCTGTTTTGAGAATAAGGTCTCTTCTTTTTTGATCAGACTCTACTAATTCATCAAGATTGAATTCAACTGCTCTTGCTTTTAGCATATCTCTAATTCTTTGTGGATTATCCTTGATTATTTTTGGATCTAACATTACTCAATCACCTTTAATGCAAGCTGGACATGCTCTAAAACTTCATCAATAGTGCCTATCAGTTTTTTCATATTCTCTCTACTCTCAAAATTAAAAACTAGTTTGTTATCAACATTTTCAACATTTAGACTCAATCCTTCTGGAAAATTTACATTATCTGGTTCCAACGCTTTTTTTACAGTTTCTGCCTTTTCTTTTGATAGGTTATTGAGAATTACCTGTACTTGGCATGTTAACGACATTTACTTCTAAATAATCTAGAAATCCATCTAATTTGTCTTTAGTTATTTTTGCACCAGCTGCTGCATTATGGCCTCCGCCAACACCATCAAATTTTTCAGCTCCTGTTCTCATTAACTCACTCAAGTTAATCTCTGATTTGCATCCAAACGACTTTCTTGATGAAAATTTTATAGTATTTTCTTCTCCACCTGTCCTTAAAATTATGATCTTTCCAGCATTCTTTGGAGAACCTGCAATTAATGATGAAATTGTACCTGTCATCATCTCTGGTACTATCCCTTCCCCATTTACCATCACACATGTCTTGCTCTCTGAAATTCTCCATCTTTCGTTTGTTAAGATATTCATGTATTCTCTAATCATTTTTCTATAGTCTGTAAGGATGGTTTCTCCTTCTCTTAGAATCTTGTTTCTATCTCCCATGCAAACAGCAATTCCAACTCCAGAGCGACTAATTCTTCCACAGGAATTTAGCATAGTTGAAAATTCTCTTCCATCTCGCAAAAAACTTCTCTTGTCTTCTCTTGGAAATGTATAGGTATATCCGATTAATTCTGACATAATCTCTGTTGCATTCTTTCCTGATGTAAATTTTGTAATGGTTTCAATGACTATTCTTTTTTCATCATCATTTAATTCCGCTGGAACTCTCCATCTACCTCCTTCTTTTAGTTGGATTCCAGAAGAATTCAAAAGTGATAGGCAGGCATCTCTATTCCAAGTTAAGCCCTCAATAAATGGCTGAGATGTAAATGCTAAAGAATCTGAAATCTGTCTTGTCTCTCTTCCAACCAACAATAAATCTAAATCAATATCTACCAATCCTTCTTCTTTTGCGGTATTGGCAATTTCAAAATTTTTTCCAACAAATGACTTTCTTTCCCCTTGATCTTGTCTATCCCCAAGAGCTGAAACCACAGCTATCGCAGACAAATCTGTATTCTTGTCGTCTAATGCCATTGCTGCAAGATATGCCATTCCACCTGCACAAATTTCTGTACCTCCATCAATTCCATATTTCCAAGCATTAATGACTCTCTGATTTTCTTGGTCATTTTCAGGTATTTGATGGTGATCTAATACAATCCAATTATCTCCTAACGATTCATCTAAGTTGTTTGCAAATCCACCTGCAAGATCTGTAATAATGTGAAAGTCTCTAGAATCTTTTTTTAGAGAATCGATAACTTTCTTACTGAACTCTTTTGAAGTTCTCACTGTGCATTTTGCCCCAGCTCTCATGAGAGCTTTTGTAATAATACTACCCGATGTTAACCCGTCACAATCAATATGAGTTGTAACTGAAATTGATTTTCTTGATTTTATGCAATCTGAAATAGTATCTTTGAAAAACGAAAGCGACTCATCAAGAGTTTTTGTCATTACTCTAATTGAGCAACTACTGATTTATATTTCCAGTTTTGAGGAATACGATTTATTCTTTTATAGTACACTGATAACCTGTGCACTTTTGCCTCGATCAACTCAAGAGATCTAACGTTTCTATTATCTCCCTTGTTTGCCTTTAGATGTTTTTGAAGACCAACTGCTTTTTTTACAATGTTATCTAGATCTTCTGGCATTTCTGCTTGGAGATTATTTTCTTCTAGTATTTTTCCAAGACTTTTCTTTGTGATCGATTTGATGAGTGGAATTGAATGCTGATCTCTGAGTTTTAATCCAATTTGACTTGGAGATAATCCGTCTTTTGAATATTTTACAACTAATTCTTCTATTTCTTTAGGACTAAGTGTGTTCCATGATGGTGCACGAAGTGTAGCTGGTCTAATTGTATGTGATTTTCCATGTCTATGAGTATGTAATCGTCCCATAATTGGGCTGATTATAGAACAAAATTAAACGTTACTTATTCCGATTCTCGTACATAATGTCTGCATTTTGAAGCTTAGAATAAAAGTTAAATATGTACAATTTTATCAGAACGAACAGGTAAACTGTATGAATACAAAAATACTTTTAGCAGCATCTCTTATCGCTGTGTTCACCATTGGTACCTATGGTCCATCAATCGTTGCATATGCACAATACATGGGTAACGTTGGTTCACAAGGAGAAACTGGATCATATACCTTGGAAGAAGCGCTAGAGATTCAAGCAAGAAGAATTGCAGCAGCAGAAGCTAATCCAGGAGCTGGATCAGGTACACCTTATCTTGATGCAAGTGGTGTGGTCGGAGCAGTTGCAATTTCAGCAGCAGTCTTTGGTGGTATTGCAGGAGCTCTCTTCATTAGAGGAAGATCTGGCAAATACGCAGCAATGGGACGAGGATAAACAAACCTTATTTTTCTCTTATTTTATTTGATGTACTTTAGTGGATACTGATCTCGTACTTTATGATAATAAAAGAAATGTATATATCGCACAAATAGAGCCAAAATATACAATGACTCCTATCGTAGGAACTTTCCTAAGCATCCTGTCTTCACTTACAGGTCAGTTAGGACCAAACTATGATCCATTATTCTATGATGTAATGATTTACATCTTCGGAACCATAATGTTCTCAGTATTCCTTCTTGGAGTAATCTCATTCTGGTTACGTGTACACGGATGGGCTTACAAAGACAACCGTGAGAGATGGGTCGACGAATTAGACAGACACTTTGAAAGAGAAGGTATCGGTTTAATTCCAGACAACGGTAAATACTGGTAAAATAATTCCTTTCCTCTTTTCATTATTTTTATAATTCTGAATAAAC
>JAGXTE010000025.1 GCA_018334095.1 Nitrosarchaeum sp. | reverse complement strand
TCCCTTATCTCCCACTGATTGAGACCAATTTGTACCTTGTAAAAATGAAATTGACTCAAATTTAATAACATGATATGAAAAAACCATGGTTAAACTCAAAAATTCTCTTTTTCCATTCTAGTTATAATTTGATCACAGATTCTTCTCATTTCTGAATCAGATCCAACACTGCAAATTTTTACTAAATCAGTGGTTGTAACAATTCCAATAATCTGGTTATCTTTTTTGACAGGTAATTTGTGAATATTGTTTATTTTCATAATTTGGGCAGCTTCCCATACTGTTTCGTTTGGGTCTATTTCAATCAACGGTGAAGACATTACTTCTTCTAATACAGTAGATAGTGGTTTTTCTTTAGCGGTTATTCGTTTAACGAAATCTCTTTCGGTTAAAATTCCCACAGGTAATTGATTTTTAGTTACAATTATGCAACCAATGTTCTTTTCATCCATTAATTTTGCAGCTTCTTTAATTGAAGTATATACGTCTAGTGTGGCTAAATCATTAATCATTACATCTTTTACAAATGTATGTGCCATGCCATTTTCTATGATTTTCTTTTAATAAATAAGATCCTTATTTTCATACAAGAAATTAACTGAGTAATTGATTATTTTATAATTAACACTGGAATCTTTGATTTGTGTAAAACATAATTGGATGTACTTCCTAGAAAAGCCTCTTTAATAGAACTCATTCCTCTAGATCCAATAACAATAATGTCAAATCCTTTGTTCTCTGCGTAGTTTATGATTTTTGGCCCTTCGTCACCATAAGCAATATTATCATCAAAAAGAATACCATTTTGTCCACAACGTATTTTTGCTTTTGACATAAATTTTGAAGCATTATTTAGTAAATATTTTTCAAGGTAAGAAATTTGTGCATCTGTTAAGGGTTTTGCAATTGGAATTACATACAATCCTGTAATTGTAGCATGACATTGTCTTGCAAGATAAATTGCCTCATCTAACCCTCTCATAGAATTTTTAGAACCATCAATAGGAACAAGGATTTTTTTAATATCTTTCATATTTAATTAATAAAATAACTGAAATTAAGAGTATTACAACATTATCGAGTTTGATTTTCAACTATGAAATTGTACATAGCCACTATATACAGAAAATTCAATAATAATTTGAAAATGACTGATGCAGATAAAATTACGGTTAGAGATATTATGACAAAGTCTGTGATTGCAGTAGATTCTGCAATTACTGTAAACGAAGCGGCAAAATTAATGGAAGATGTGAAAGTAGGAGCTATCATAGTTATGGAAAATAATACACCTACGGGAATAATTACAGATAGAGATTTTGCAGTAAAGATTGTAGCTCATGCTTATCAAATTACAACTCCAGTAAAACAAATTATGTCAACTCCTCTAATTGCGATAGGTCCTGATGAATCAGTGTGGATGGTTGCTGATCTAATGTATACTAGGGGTATTCGTAAACTACCAATTATAGAAGATGATAAAGTCATAGGAATTATTACTGCTACAGATCTAGTAAACCATCTTGCAATATCAACAGATGAAGATATTAGAAAAATGTATCATGAATCAGTAATCAAAGTTTACAAACAATATAGTCCATATAATTAATTATTTACTATAGCAGACATTAATGATTTTCCACCGATTAATGCACCAATAGACAAACCAATATTTGAAACAAGATTAATAGCTAAAGCACCATAATGATGATTTTCAAATAGATTACTAGAATCTAACGCAAAAGACGACATTGTAGTAAGTGAACCACAAAAACCTACTGCAGCTAAGAGTGAATATCTACCGTCAAGGTTCCACTGTTCTGATACAACGATAAACATGCCTAAGACAAATGCTCCAATAACATTAACAATCAAAACATTAAGAGGTAATGTATTAAACAGCAGTGGTGATTCTGTTATTTTATATCTTAAAAAAGCTCCAAGCACAGAACCTACTGCTAAAAATACAAATTCTAAACCTTTCATGATGTACCTTTAATTTTTGGATTATTAGATATTATTAGTATAAAAGTTGATTTTTTATCCATTTGTGACAGTGATTTATTTTTCTGAATGCTAAACTGATGATTTTTATAGCATTGATATTTTTTGCACAATGAATGACGCTGAAACTAAGATGTCAAGATTATGGGTTTGAGTGTGAATTTGTTTTAGATGGAGAGAAAAACATCACACTCCTTGAAAAACTACGACAGCATTTTGAAGAGGAGCACGGTATTGAATACACTACTGAAGCAATTACTCAAATGATTGTTAATCGTGGTCATTCTTTAGAATCTATACGAAAAGAGTAGATCTAATTTTTAAAAAATTTATTTTTAACATTTATTAAAAAGTAATTTCTATAGCAATTAGAATTTATTTTAAACAAAATTAGAGGAATTTTCTGAAATTAAAATGATCTTTTGGTATTAAAATTACCTGTTTCAATCTATTTTTATTTTATGAATGCCTAATTGATGTAACAGTGTTAGAAGATTATTCAAATAATTATGATGTCAAGTGTAAACTAGACACTTGCAAAACCTATCCCATAATTACTGATTCAGAAAGAGGTGAAATGTTTTGTGGGGGATGCGGTATTGTACTAGTGCAAAACATATCTGATACTTCAAATGAAAGTAACGGGTACGGCCAGGAAGATTTTTTAAAGTTATCAAGAACCGGTCCTGCAACATCATTAACAATGTATGATAGAGGATTATCAAGTGTAATTGGAGCAAATAAAGACTCTTCAGGTAATATTTTATCAAATAAAACAAAATATGAATTCAAGAGACTTCGTACATGGGATCAAAGAAGCAAATCTAGATCAACTGTCTCATTAAGCAAAGCGTTTACTTTATTGAATGGAATGAAGACAAAATTAGGAATACCAGATAATGTAGTTGAAAGTGCAGCTTATATTTATCGAAAAATTTCAAGTGCTAAACTAACTAGAGGTAGAACTATGGCTTCATTGGTTTCTGCATCATTGTATGCAGCATGTAGAGAAAACAACATACCTAGAACATTAGACGATATTGCAATTGCAGGAAATATAGAAAGAAGAATCCTATCAAGAGATTTGAGAACAATTATCAAAAAACTAGGATTAAATCTAAACCAATATGATACATCATCGTTTATTTCTAAAATTTCAAATAATATGAACTTGAAAGAAAAAACAAAACGTGATGCGTTTGATATCTTAAAACGTTGTGAAATAAAGGAAATTACTGCAGGAAAACATCCTGTAGCACAAGCAGCTGCTTCTTTGTATATTTCATGTATAATGAATAATGAGAAAATTAGTCAGAAGAAATTTGCAGAGGCATCTGGAGTAAGTGATATTACAATAAGAAATAGAGTTGTCTTAATTAAAAAAACATTAAAAATAATGGAATAAAAATAGACTAATAATTAAAAAAATTATTTATTTAAAGAAATCAAACTCTTGATCTCTTTTTTGTTTTGGTAGATCTTCCATAACTGCTTGTACGACCTCATTATGATTATACGTGAGATGTCGTAAAAATTTTGCAGACTCATCAGCTCTTTTCTTTGCATCGGCAAATAGCATTTCAGGACTACTTAATTCAGCCATCATTGTATTACATTCTTGGCATGGATTAAAGTCGAGATATAGCTTCATTGATTTGTATGATCCCCCTTAGTATTTAGACTATTTTATGGATTGTGGAATAGGAGCCTCTCTTCTAGGCTTTACTTTATTGATTGAATCAAGTAGATCTTCTTGGGATATCTTGATTTCTTTTACATTCTTTGATTTTCCACTCACATATCTCTTTAAAGCAGTAATTGCTGCTCTATTTGCAACAGCTGCAATTTCTGCTCCGCTAAATCCATCTGTTAATTCTACTAGTTTTGTAATACTTACATCACTAGCAAGTGGTTTCTTTTTGGTGTGAATCTCAAAGATATGTTGTCTTCCTTTTGAGTCAGGAGTTGGAACTTCTATGATTCTATCAAATCTTCCAGGCCTTAGTAGTGCTTCATCTACGATATCTAATCGGTTTGTTGCACCAATAATCAATACATTATGTAATTCTTCAAGTCCATCAATTTCGGTTAAAATTTGTGAGACTACATTTTCGGTAACATGTGAGCTTGAATCTCCACTTCCTCTTCGTGGTACAAGTGCATCAACTTCATCTAAGAAGATAATACATGGTGCTGCTTGTCGTGCTTTCCTGAAAATTTCTCTAACTCCTTTTTCAGATTCGCCAACCCATTTTGAAAGGAGTTCAGGACCTTTAATGCTGATAAAGTTTGATTCTGTCATTTTAGCAAGTGCTTTTGCAATCAAAGTTTTTCCTGTTCCAGGTGGACCATGAAGTAGAATTCCTTTTGGACTTTCTACATTAACATAATCAAATGCTTCTTTGTATTTCATAGGCCATTCAACTGCCTCTAAAAGTTCTTCTTTTAGTTTATCTAAACCACCAACATCATCCCAACTAACATCTGGAATTTGGACTTGTACTTCTCTAAGTGCACTTGGTCTAACTTCTTTTAATGCGTCTCTGAAATCATCACTTGTGATTTTTATCTTTTGAAGAATTTCAGATGAAATTTTTTCTTCATCAAGATCAATATCTGGAAGAAGTCTTCGAAGAGATCTCATTGCAGCTTCTTTTGATAATACTTCTAAATCAGCTCCTACAAATCCATGTGTAATTTTTGAAATTTGTTTAAGATCTACTTTTTCATCAATTGGCATTCCACGTGTATGAATTGAGAGAATGTCAAACCTGCCTTCAGTATCTGGAATTCCAATTTCT
>JAGXTE010000024.1 GCA_018334095.1 Nitrosarchaeum sp. | reverse complement strand
GAGAGGGTTAGCGATGAATCAGCAGAAGAACTACGAGGAATAATTGAAGAATTGGCTAACAAAATTGCAAAAAGTGCAGTAGATATGGCTTTACATGCAGGAAGAAAAACGATCAAAGCAGAAGATATCAAACTTGCATCAAAACCATTTATCTGATTTTAATCTAAAGAGTTTAATTATTCAATTCATGTTTTTCAAAACGGTACTCTGGCAGAACGGTTATGCGTGAGCCTGCAAAGCTTATACAAGGGGGTTCGACTCCCTCGGGTACCTTTTAATGTCAATTAGCAATTACTTGTCCTTTCATCCATGGATGTAAAGTGCAAAAATAATCATATACACCAGGATTTTCAAAAATAAATGTAAAAGATTCCTCAGGATCTAAATATTCACTATCAAAAAGTTCACTTTGATTACCATAATAACCAGAAGTTACACTATGAAATGCTGCATCTTCGTTTAACCAAGTAACTGAATCGCCAGATTTAATTGAAATTTTTGATGGAATGTAACAGGAATCAGTGTTCTCACATCCTGGACGTGAGACTTTTGTTGGCATAATAACATCTGCTTTGAGTGTAGGTTTTGAATCATCGGTGTTTTGAACATAATTTTCATTTTGAGGTATTAACGCGATGCCAATCACTGCTATAATTATCGCAAAAATTGAGGCTAGTAGTATTTTTTTCTTCAAATTACATCACATATTGATCTGAGTTATTATGTAATTACCAAATTCTCTAAATATATAACATAATAGATACATCAATTGGCTCAAAACGGAAATAGCTTACTAGAATACATACCAGGTTCCCATGTACTTTTAGCTCATAAAAATTCAAGTATTCCATTGGAAGGGTTTTCAGAAAATGTAAGAGTTAGCATAAAAGAACATGCAGAAGACTCAAAAAGCGAAGTAGAAAAAGGCAATAATTTTCTTCAATGGGTTCTAACACGAGTTTTTGAGGCAACAGAAGATGACGCTGCAGATGCAATTGTAGATGGGGCAAATGATCTTGGCATTGATGCATACCTACCAGTAGATTTTTCAGATAATACTATTCGCCTATTTCAATCAAAATACGGGACTTCACATTCATTTGAAGCAATTGCAAAATTCAAAGAAGACGCAAAACGTTTACTCGGGAAAGACGTTTCAAAAATGAGGCCTGAATTAGCTCAGCTTGTTACAAAGATCAAAGAAAAAAATCTGAAAATAAAATGCTGCTATGTGACAGATCAAAAAGTAGAGTATCAAGATGACATAATCGAAATAATAGATATAGAAAAAATTATTCAAAAATTATGGGAGAGAATAAAAAAACCTGCTGCTGGAAAAAGATCATCCATTAAATTAGAAAGAATGCTCAGACATGAGAATACAATTTTAGGAATTTTAAAACTAAGAGAATTAACTGAATTTGTTAGCAAAAATAGAGATTATGTGTTTGAATCAAACATAAGACAATGGATGCAATTTAAAACAACAGTAAACAAAGGATTGAGAGAGACCCTTCAAAGCAATCCAGGAAAATTTTTTTATTATAACAATGGAATTACAATTGTAGTCAGTGATTTTGAAGAATTAGGAGATAATCTCATAGAACTTCATGCACCTCAAATTGTAAACGGTGCACAGACTTCCAATTCAATTCTTGATCATTCAAAGAGAACAAAAAACATGGATGGTTCTATGACAGTTACAATAATCAAAGCAGATGATGAACAAGAACAGAACAACATTACAAAATATAGAAATTCACAGAATTCAGTTAGAGGAAAAGATCTTGTATCCCTAATGGATTTTCATAAATCTATTAAATCACAATTAAAAAATTGTGGGTATTTTTATGAGATTCAAGCAGGTTCGTTTGATACAAAATCAAAATCAAAACAATCAGAATATCAAGGAGACTCTCTATACAATGAATATCTTCCAGATAATCACAAAAAAGTTATTGTTGCAAAAGACGCCATACAAGCTCTTGTTGCAGGAATAGAACAAAGACCTACTGAAGCATATAGTTCTCCAGCTCAATTTCTTCCAAGAGGAAGTAAGTACGACGATGTATTCAACGATAATCTAAAAGATGACTATAGAATTTTGTTATATCCATATTTAGTAAAGGAATATGCAAAAAAGACATTGAAGTATGGAAAACAAGGAGGTCATAAAACCAAAAGATATGCAACTTTATTTTATGTCGGAGTTTATTTTAGAATTTTACATAAAAAAATCCTAGAAACTAAAGGAGATTTCAAGAATGATGTTAGAAGGATGGAGCCAATATTTCGTAGTTTTAAACTAAATTCTAGAATTCTGAAAATTGCAGATGTGGTTGTGACTAAATTTTTAGAAGACACAGTAGTAGATGATGAAATAGAGTTAGCAAATACAAAACACAATTTCTTCTCACAACATGTGTGGAATGATTCAATGCTTAGAGTAGTAGATAAAAAAATAAGGCAAGAGGAGGAGGAAATTTTAGCCTTGAAAAAACTTGCAAATAACTTGTTTTAGATTTTAAAAAGGTAGAAGTCCAACCAAGTAAAAATTTGCAGGAGGTTTACACTGGTCAGACTACCTACCTAGAATTCATATAAACCAGTATTATTTAACATGATTTTTCAAATAGATTCCAGAATCTTTTTTATATAGATCAAAGAGAGCGTAATTGATTTGGGAATCAAAGAAAAATGCACAATTTGCAATAGCAAAATATCTTTACGTTTTAACCCCATGGATGAATGGGGAATTAAAGGTCCTATTTGTGGTGATTGTTATTCAAAGAAGATCGACAAGCATTATCCTGGAGATCATGTTAGAGTAAATAAAGAAAAAGACTAGTCTGATTTTGAATATTTGTTAACATAAAGACAATTCCAAGCAAGTGGATCTTCTTTGACATCTTTTTCTTCAAGAAATGCAATGTCAGTGATTGTTTTTTTTCTTTTTAGCAGATTTACCTGAAAACTTGAAAATACTTTACAGTTACAATCGTTGTATAAGCATACATCACCATCACCTTCATCATGATCTTCTGCTGCATGTCCACAATCACATAATGCATCATTTTTTACATCCTTACGAGATTTCTTTGTGTAAATTCCCAGTCTCAGATATGCTTCACCACCATGACCCTTCTTGAATCGTTCATAATTTTCTGATTTTTGCAATACTTTAAAAAAAGACATATTAGATTCTGGGCGCTGAGAATCTGAACCAATAATTATCCAATACTCATCATCGATCTCAACAAATCTAATCTTGATCGTTGAATCTAACCACCAGTGTATGGTATCATGCCAAATACCCGAAGCCTCTTTTCTATCCCCAAATAAAGGAACGACGTTCATCCTAAGATCATAATAACGATAAGCTACACCCATAAAATTATCAAACCATGGAATAGAAGATGATGTCAATATAACAAAAATCAGATTAGAGCGTATTTATCTGATCTGAATTAGTGGTAATACCCTTATATCTCGGTTTTATACCTATAACCATATGGTTTCCTATAGAACAAGCATGCAGATAGTAGCAGATCTTTTGACGGTCACACAGCAATCTGGTCAAGAAGGCATCAAAACAACATCATTACTAACAAAGGCAAATTTATCACATTCTAGATTATCAAAGTTCTTAGAAAATTTAACAGGTTCTGGATTAATCAATAAAATAGAATTTGATAACAAGAATACATTTGTGATAACTGAAAAAGGAAGACAGTATTTGGAATCTTATGCAAAGTTTGCAGGTATTGCAGAATCCTTTGGATTAGAACTTTAAATTTATTTTTTAGTTCTTCGATTTAACTTATCTTTTTGTTTTTGCTTTCTTTCTTTATATGAGCTATAAATTACAATTATAGATATTCCCGCAATTGCAGTATAAAATAATGGAATAAGGGGTTGGTCATACATCTTACCAGTAGTAGGCGAGATAAACGCTATAGGAATTGTGACAATTAAAAATATCATAACAACCATAAGATATTTGTCCATATCCAGTATGATTTACAAAACCATATATCTTTTTGATTTAACTGTGATATAATAGAAAAACAATGATAAAAATTCTTGAACTGATCGGATTTGGGTTAATTGGTGGAACAATTTATTCTTCTATAGGTATGATTGGAAACGAGTTACGATGGCCAGTATTTTTTGGATGTGCTGCGGGGGCACTAGCAATTATAATTTATCGTAAAAAATTAAGACAAAAACAAAATAATTCTGTTTAAAACTATTAGAGAGTGTTGATCAATGCTAAATCAACCGACAGATCTATAAAGGAGAATTAAAAGCAATTATGAGGGCAAATGGCAAACGAGACAACACAATGGTGGAAAGGATTGGGAAAAGAATTAGAAACAGATATTGAAACACTCGATGAATAAAATATTAAAAAATAGAAAATTTTTGAAATTATTATAAGCCTCGGGTGGGCTCCGACCCCACGACCTAACGCTTACGAGGCGTTCGCTCTACCAGGCTGAGCTACCAAGGCACTTTTGGGTGATGCCATCAGAGTTAATAAAAAGCCTTTCCGACTTGGATCAAATGAAAAAAACAATTTCTGGAATTAGAGGTATTTTTGGTGATGATTTTAATCTAAGAGACACATTGTATTTTTGCAATAACTTTTCTTCGTTGATTGAATCTAAAAAATGCGTAATAGGCAAAGATACAAGACCTTCAGGAATGATGATCAAAGAAACAGCATCAGCAGCATTAATGAAAAATGGAATTAATGTTTACAATTTAGAAACAGTACCAACTCCAGTAGTTTTTCGAGAATCAAGAAAATACGGAGCAGGAATAGT
>JAGXTE010000023.1 GCA_018334095.1 Nitrosarchaeum sp. | reverse complement strand
CCACCTGGTTCAGATTTGAAATCTGAAGTTGACAAATTTTCTGTTTTAAAAGGAATTAAAAAAGTTAGAATGCTCCCTACCATCCAATTGTTCAAAATTGGGGTAAAACTGGATATGGTTGATGAAAAAAAACATGATATTGCACCAACTGAAGAAAAAAAAGAAATTAAAAATATAAAATTTGTTCCTACTGAAGAAGATAAAGAATTCATTCGTGAATTACAAAAAGATATGGATATTGTTGATAGACCATTTTTAATTCCTGCAAAAAAACTTGGACTTACTGAAAGTGAATTATTTGATAAACTAAAGTATTATGAGGAAATAGGAGTCATGAGAAGATTTGCAGCAATTTTGCGACATAGAGAAGTTGGTTTTACAGCTAATGGTATGATTGTTTGGAATGTCCCTGATGATAAAATTTCAGAAGTCGGTTCAAAATTAGGCGCTTTCCCTCAAGTCAGTCATTGTTATCAAAGACCAACATATCCTGATTGGCCATACAGTGTATTTTCTATGATTCATTGCAAATCTGAAAGTGAAGCAGGTGAGGTTGCAAAAACCATTCAAAATCAAATTAACATAAATGATTACAAAATATTGTTTAGTACACGTGAATTTAAAAAGACACGTGTTGAATATTTTGTTGAAAATAATTTTACTTTAGAAGAAACGATCTCAGCGTCTTAGAATTCATTTTCATCATGTCCTACCACATGAATCGTACAAAAATATTGATCATTCATGTTGCAATAATACTCTGAAATATCTCCACAAATTTTACATGGTGGTTTTTCATCATGTTTTGATAGTTTTGCATGGTATGCCTTACTTCTCACAGTTTTGTTTGAATTTTTGTAAATTCTTGTCATGCTTGAAAAATATTTTAAATCTAAAGTACTCAGTTCATCGTTATTTTTAATTTTTTTAACTATGGCATTCCATTTTTTATACTCTCCAATCTTTGCAAATTTCATTCTGTCGATAATTTCTAATGTCTTTATGACATCAATTGGTTTATCCATTTGAAAATTAATTTGCTTGAGTTGCTTTTAATTCGTATGCAGGCCAGGTATTGTATAGGTCATCAATTTCTTTCATATCCGAAGAACTCAGATAATTGCCGTCTGATATTGCTGCAAATGATTCAATTTCTTCAACACTTACGACTGTTGGTAGCACAGATCCAATTGATTTTTTTGATAAGATGAATTTAATTGCAAATTCTGTTATGTTTAATCCGTTTCGTTCAGCAATTGGTCTGAACTGTTCTACTTTTTTTAGTGCTTCTTGTCTCCATTCTTGTTTTCTATCTTTTCTATGATCATTACTTGGAATTACTGTTTCTGCTTTTACTTTGCCTGTAAGAATTCCAGATGCGTCAGGAACTCTGACTAGAATTCCAACATTTTGTTTTTCTGCTTTTTCAATTAATTCATTTCCCGGTGTTTGTTCTAAAATATTATACACTGTTTGAACTGCTGTAACACTTTTTCTTTCCATTGCTTCTAATCCTTCCTGTGTCCATCCTATTGCTGGACCAAGCGCAACTTGTGATGATTTTATTTTTCCTTCTTGAATTAGATTATCAAATAAATTAAAAGTAGTATTATCTCTTATGTGATTTAATTTTGGATTGTGCAATCCATATACATCCACATAATCTGTTTGTAGTCTTTCAAGTGATGCACTGAGTGCCTTTCTTGTAAACTCTGGTTCAAAACTCTGAGGTAATTCTGAATGTCCTATCTGATCTGCATTTGCAAAATCATATCCATATTTTGTCGAAATTACTACTTCGTTTCTCATTCCTTTGAACACCTGCCCAATCAATTTCTCGGTTATCCCTTTACCATACATATCAGCTGTTTCAAAGAAATTAATTCCTAAATCATATGCTTTTTTGAGCATTCGTTTTCCTTCATCTTCTTCTATTTTCTTACCCCACCAATCAAGACCTAATGTCCATGCACCAAATCCAATTTCTGATACTTTAATTCCACTTCTTCCTAATGTTTTGTACTTCAATTTACTATCTCCTTGAACTTCGCTAGTTTTGATTCAATTTCTGTATTACTCAAAACAGTTTTTCCATTTGTAATTTCTTCATTTATGTTTATCCAAGATTTGCAACCCTGGTATTCAGATTTTAATGATATGCTTAATTCTGGAATATTATAGACTTTTAAAAAAATGGCTTTCATTGGGTTTTCTGGTTTCCAATTTCTTCTTTCATTGATGTATGAATCACTCCAAATATGAAATGGAGATAATTTTTTTATTGTTTCTTCTACTGAAATGTCTTTTTCTGCTAATACCTCTGCATATGATGTAATTCGATTAAATCCATTTTTTGGTGGGTTTGATTTTACTTGTTCGAGATATTTGTGAAATTGTGGTTTTATGTGATTATGTTCTTGATGTTCTTGCGTAGGAAATAAAAGAAATTTTTTTGATTCAATCCTAAATCCTGATGTAACATCTAATATTCCCCCTTTTCTTAAAAGAACTGTTTGATCACCGTTTTCTAAGGCTCTAACAACAGTTGCCCATTCTTTTAGAGATTCCACTATCCAAGACTTCCTATCAAAGGAATGATGTCTTTTTTAACACATACGATCATCGGAGTATCTTTTTGTACATATTTTGATACTCTTGTTTCTCTCAAATCCATTATCAAATCTTGAAAATCCCTAATTTCATCTACTTCAAATGCTAACATGAAATCTTCATCATGAATGCCAAAAGAATATGTTGTGTTAAGTATGATCTGTGGATATTTTCTGCTAACTTCAATATGTTCATCCATTATTGATTGTCTCTCTTCTTTTGGAAGTAGATACCATTCTCTGGTTTTTGTAAATGGATACACTATCACGTGCTTTTTCATTTCTTCATCTACAATAAACCCTAACGGTTTTCCAGATTTTATATAGATTGAAGGTCTCGTGCAAGACAAATACGTTTTTGCTGGTATGATGTATTTTCCAAAAACTGTTGTGTATAATTTTTCTATTACCTTTTGAATCTCATCTACAGTTTTTGCTGCAAACCAAAACAAAAAGTCCGCATCGTCTCTTAATCCTAATGTCGAATACGTTCTAAATTTTACACCTGAATTTTTAATTACATTTTCTACTTCTTTTGCAGATTCAGCTTTAGCTAAATCTGCCATCCATCTCCATTTGGGATCTACCTTGAAAAACGAGAAATTAAAAAAATACTGTTCTTCGTTATTTGATTCCATGCTTTTTCATTTTTAAAACCCTATTTAAACAAAAACTAGATTCTCTGATCTTGTATTTGTATAATTTTTTGACTTGACTTATGCCCTGATTTTATTTGAATCATTGATGTTGAAACTTTGAAATGCTTTGCAATTTTTTTATAATTTCTTTATTAGCTTCCCCTTTGATGGGTTTTGTTTTTATTCCTATGGTGATCTGGTCTTTCTCAATGTTGAAAAATTCTTTGTTAAACTCTACATTAACTTTGAATAGCAACAATGATATCAAAAATCACTTACCCTTATTCTTTTTAAAAATATATTAAAATTGATTATGCTTTTTGTTCTAAAACCCAATCATATCCTTCGCTTTCTAATTTGTCTGCAAGGGATGCGTCACCTGTCTTTAAAACTTGACCTCTTGCAAATACGTGGACATAATCTAGTTTATCTAAAAATTTCAAAATTCTTGCATAGTGTGTAATTACAATTATTGTGGAATCTTTTCCAGCAACTTTGCTAATTGCTTGTGCAACTGCTTGAACTGCATCTATGTCTAATCCAGAGTCTGGTTCATCTAAAATTGAAATCTTTGGTTTTAAAACTGCCATCTGCAATACTTCGGCACGTTTCTTTTCTCCACCTGAAAATCCTTCGTTTAGATATCTTGAAAGAAATTCTTCTTTTAATCCAACTTTGTTTAAATTATCTTTGAGGTATTTCTGAAATTCTCTTACTGTGATGAACACTTCTCTATCATCACCTTGAAGTGCTTTACTTAGTGAATTGTAAGCTGTTCTAAGAAAATGTGAAAAACCAACACCTGAAACTTCGGTAGGATATTGAAATCCTAAGAA
>JAGXTE010000022.1 GCA_018334095.1 Nitrosarchaeum sp. | reverse complement strand
CTAAACTAAATTACAATCATATGTCACATGTAACTTCACTTTTTTTTCCACCGTCATATAGTAATACGATGGCATCAATATCACAACTAGAGATGTATGGATAGTCTGTTGCAATTGTTGGATACATCAAGTCTTCTGGAGCGGTTGAGTGTGCCAATCCTAAAGCATGTCCAAGCTCATGTCTAAGTATAGTTTCAAACTGGGCTTTTGATAACTTGTCTACTTCAAATATTGTAATCTCGGATTTTAATATCTGGTTTTGTGCGTCATCTGCAATTGATTTAGTATATCCAGAATAGCCATCCCCGTTTCGCTGAGATACCAGTTTTATTGTAATATCTCCCTCTCCTTTGGCTGACTCTATCAAATTAAATTTTTGAGGGATATGGAATTCTGTTGGATTTTTAATACTTGCAAGTGCACCTGCCCAGCCCAAATAATATGTTGATGTAGTACCTCTAGGGCCCTTGTGTAACAATGAATTGTCAATTTCTATCAATTCATTTGAGAGAAGCACCGTTCTTACAATATCTGCCTTGTCAGGATATTTATCTCCATCAATTAAATTGACATCAAGAGTTGCTCCATCCACTAATCGCCATGATAACCACGTATCTATAGTATCACCCCTAAGATTTTGTATCACGTATCCGGATTGGACATTGCCAAGATTTGTCACCTTGTACTCTTGGCCTACCAAATCTATTATCATTAATGAATATGCGCTGGAAATTATTGCTATTGCTATTGCTGAGAGTGTTATAGTGAGGATATATTTTTTTGAAAGTTTGTAGTTTTTTTGTTTTTCATCAATAACCATATTTTCAAGAAAACTCTTTGCCATTTCAAGTTCCTTGCTACTGTGTTTGATTTTTGCAAGTTCATTTTTTAACTGGTTTTTTTCGTCTTGTGTAATTTTTACTTTTTGATCTAAAGAGTTTTTTATTTTTTCTAATAATATTTTTTCTTGTTCAATTTCTCGTAGTTTATGATAGTTAGAAAAATCATCTTTTGACATTAGAATCTAATTTTTTATCTTAATCTGCGTATTTAGTGTTTAGACTAGATACGTGCATAATTAATTCATCTGGGTTGATTGGTTTTCTCAACAATAATTTTACTCCTTTTTTGATTATTGCATCTTCTTCAGAAACAGAAATTTCAGAAGCAGTGAGAACAATAATCTTATTGTCCTTCATAAGTTCATGTTGAGATAAATCGTCAATTATGTCATTACCTGAAAAATCAGGCATTGCCAAATCCAGTATAATCAAATCAAATTTCTTCTGTTTAATCATCTGAAGTCCACTTCTTCCATTATTCACGCCAATTACATCATGTCCTTCAGAATTCAAGTAAGAACAAACCATATCATTTATGCTTTTATTATCATCTATTACCAAAATTTTCAATTTATACTGTCTATACTCAAATCATCTTTAAAGATTCCTTTAAAAATTTTAATTTGCTAATGGTATACTAAAGTAGAATGTTGCACCTTTGTTAAGTTCACTTTCAACATACATCTTACCCCCTAATCCTTCTGCTAACCCCTTACAGATTACAAGCCCTAACCCAGTGCCACCATGTTTTCTTGTCATCGATGTATCTCCTTGATAAAATTTTTTGAATAAGTTACTCTGGTTTTCTTTATCCATTCCAATTCCGTTATCTTTTACATAAAATAATATAAAATTATTTTCTTTGCTTGCACCAATTTCTATTTTACCCCCCTTATCATGTACAAAGTCTACAGAATTTTTAATCAAATTAGTAAAGATTTGCTTAATTCTAATAAAATCACTTTTGAATGTTAGTTTATCATTAGTGATATTGATAAAAGAAATATTTTTTTCATTCATATAGATTATTGATTCATTATACACGGCATCCATTAATTTTTCTAATTGAATTTCCTCGTAATGATATTTCATGGTTCCAATGTTGATCTTTTGAATGTCCAAAAGATCATTTAGCAGTAATTCAAGGTGTTCTGCGTTTTGGTAAATTTGATTTACTGATTCCAGCTGTTTTTCATTTAGTTGTCCATATTTATGATCTTGTAATAATTTTGAATGAAATTTTATAGGGAATACAGGGGTTTTAATTTCATGAGAGATCATCGATGTAAATTCATTTTTTTGTGTATCAATTAATTTCAATGTTTCAATCTGGTTTTCAAGCAAGATTTGATTTTCTTCTTTTAATTTTTTTGCTAGAATTGCTTTAGTTTGGTCAATTAAAATAACAATTCCATCACTTGGATTTCCAGATGAATTCATCGAACTTCCAATGCTAACAAGAAGTGGGATTTTGGTTCCATCTTTTTTTGTTCCAATCATCTCCTCATTATTTAATGAACCATTTTTTTTCCATGTCTCAAGATATTTCTGCATAATTACGCTTTCATCAGGATTAACTTCAAAAATTGATTTTCCAAAAATATCATGAGGAGAGAACTGAAATATGTTCTCAAATGATTCATTGATTTTACGTATTATACCTTCTTTTGTGATTACACACATTGGATATGGCGCTAATTGGAAAAAATTCCTAAACTCTTCTTCAGATTTTAACAACAATGACTGTGTTTTTATTAGAATCTCGTTTGATTTGTTTAATTCCTGACTTTTATTTTTTAATGAATTTGATTTTGAATTAGCTCTTATCAATAGCAGTGGTATTAATATAGAAAAACTACATCCGCCAACCAGAAATAAAATATCTGTAATTGATTCAGATTCTTCTAGAGGATTATAAGATACGGCGTATTCTAAAATAATGGGTTTGTTGGTTTTAAAATTGATAAGACCAGTATTTGCTTTACCGATTAATACTTCAGTGTGTTTGTATACACTATCGTCTAAATTAGATATCCTGTTGGTTACAGAAGCACTATACATGATTTCACTATTGAGATCATTTATAGAAAAATTGTAAGTATTTTCTGGAATTATGTATTCTAAACTTAGAAAACTATCAGGCAATACAAAAATTATTTGAGTTCCATTCAAAAGCGGAAAAACTAACAATACATCTTCATCAGGATGTGTTATTGTAGTTAAGTTCGGAATTATCTCTATAATGTCAAAACCTTCAAAAGTATGCATTGGATAAGAGTGAAATATTTTACTTCCATTAATGATTAAAATATTTTTAATCATTGGAATATTATTTAAAATATTTTGCATAAACTTGTCATTTTCAATTGGAGTAACAGTCTCAGAATTCTCATAAAAATTCTGAATACTATCTATTGCTAAATTAATTGTAGTTTTGTGTGACTTGAGTTCATTTTGGATTGCCAAATCATTTATTTTTTTCTTTGTTTCGATGATTTTTGATTTATTTATTAAGTCATCTAAATATGTAAGCAACGCAATGCTAAAAATTAAAACACCGATTAAAACATAGATAGTAATAGTAAGATTATTTTTGTCCAAAACTGGGTCATTATGAGTTTCTTTTACTTCTTTTTAGTCATGTCGCTTAATGATGTATTATTTTTATGTCCTTACAAAGTCTTGAAGACCATCAACTATCACGTTAACTTCATCTTCATTCAGATATACTGCTCTTTTTTTCTAAGAATGAATTGATATCATTCAAGCTTGAAACAAATACTAATGGATATTTCCCATCATATGGTAGATTCCCGTTAATAGAAAGAAGTACATTATTTACTCTGCAATCTTTGATAATATCTTCTGCAAAAGAACTTTCAAAAAATAAAAGGGCTTCAAAAGTGTTCTAAGCTTTTATTCTTACAGTCTAAAACTAGGTTTATCAATCACATTTGCATCCTTTACCAAACTTTGGATTACAAATCTCACAATCTAACAAACATTTGTCTTCAGGACAATAACCACAAAACTGCTTTTTCTTGGATTCCAATCCATTTATCTTAACTAGTTATAATATAGAATCTTTATTCCATTTTGATGCTAAATGGATAACCAACCAAAGAATTTTTTCACTTCAATATTATTATTTTTTCTAGCTGGTCTTTGCGAGATTGGTGGAGGTTATCTTGTGTGGCTTTGGTTACGTGAAGATTTTAGTTGGATATTAGGTGCAGTTGGAGGATTTGTATTATTTTTGTATGGAATAGTTCCAACGTTTCAAAAAACTCATTTTCATAGAATCTATGCAGCGTATGGCGGAGTTTTCATTGTAATGTCTGTATTTTGGGGTTGGTTAATTGATGGAGTAGCACCTGACAACTATGACATTATTGGAACTATAATTGCAGTTATTGGTGTTTTGATAATTTTCTATTATCCAAGAAAAGGTGATAAGAAATGAATGAAGTTATTTTTTCAACTTTAGGATTATTCTTTTTTGCATCTTTGTTAGAGATTGGAGGTGGTTATCTTGTTTGGAGATGGTTACGAGTTGGCAAAGGAAAAATATTTGGTGTGATTGGTGGTTTAATTTTATTTTCATATGGAATTATCATGACATTGCAACCTGAAAATTTTGGTAAAGTCTATGCCACTTATGGAGGAATATTTGTTGTATCATCAATAATTTGGGGTTATTGGATAGATAAGAAAAAACCAGATAGATTTGAGATAATTGGTTCAATTGTGGTACTAATTGGAGTTGCAGTTATGTTTTATTTTCCAAGATAAATTCAATCATTAAATGGCTTGAATCATTTTGGGAAGAAAATAGACGCAGATATGTGTGAAAATTAAAAATCTACTTTTTATTCTCTCCATCAAGAGTAAAATCTAGTGTTCATTTTCTTCGTGAAATCAAAAATACAATTCCTGCACCAATACCACCAGATACAAAAATTCCAATAATCACATAAGGGGTAAGATCAATATCATATGCAATATATTCTTCTGGCGTTTCTGCATATGACCAAACAGTAAACGGGGTTATCAACAACAAAACAAAATATGTTATTAAAAGTCTAGTTTTCATTTCCCACCACTTTCAATGGTTGATTGGTCCAAATCAATGAATTTTGTTATAGGAAATGGATGCGTATATTGTTCATAATATAATGTAGAAGCGCCAATCTTAATGGATACTACATCACCAATTTGCCATGATTCTATGTTAAATAACGGAATTTCATTTGAATATTTTACGTCATGATGTAATTTTTCATTTTTTACACATGAGAAACCATTGCAAATCAGATACTCTTCTAAAACTATAGGAGTTTCTGATTTTATTGAGAAACTAAGATGAGAAACAGGACATGGTTCAATAGGACACACCATAGGGTATGGCATTTCTGAGCGATTAATTTTGGCAGAAATTTTGTAAATGTTATCATCACTGTATTTTGTAACACTTTGCAGATAAGACATTGAAACAATTGTAACTAGTATTGCAATAGTAATTCCAATTATTATCAAAAGTCTAGTTTTCATTTTCAATCATCAAAAAATTCTCCAGTAGGAAAAGATTGAGGTACTATCGGATAAGCAGGTCTAACAGTAAGATTCACATTTTCTCCAACAACACTTCGGATAAATTCAACGTATTTTGGAGCAGATTCTTCATCAAATACTTCATGATGTATTCCAAACTCTAAAGCTTCTCGATGATAATCATATCCCATGTAATGTGAGGGTAATAATTCCCACATATGTTCAGAACCATATTTTTCTTGAGTATCAAATTGAAAATCTCGAAATAGTTGTCTTTTCTCCATTGCATACAAACGTAGCATTTCATCATATGCAGGAGCTAATCCTTCATCTTTGAATGTAAACAGGATATTAGTTTCCCAATCACAGTGTCTCTGGATTAGTGGATTTTCAGGATACCACACACATAGTCTTTCTTGGGTTATATTTTCAGCAGGCATTCCAAGTCTAAGTTTGATTACTCCTCTTTTGATTAATTCTCCTGCAGTTTCACTTGTAACACAAATGGGTTGTAAATCTCGTTTCCATTCAAGTTGTAATGATTCATTGCATTTGATTAAATTGATTGGCACTCCATCTTTGACTTGTTTTAGTGGAGGTGGAATAACATCTGAAACTGCTTTTGGGTTTATTGATTTAGCACCCCAACTGCCAGAAGATGCTGTGGAATTTTCTACATCAACTACACAAATTCCATTTTGTAGGGATGTACCTGGTCCACATTTATCAGAAACAAATTCGTATTGTTCAGGTTCAGGAAAAAGAATTTCAAAGGTTATTGTTTTGGGAAAACTTTCAGTACGTTCATGAAAATTTGCCGTCTCAAGTTGGACATAATATGTTCCACTTTGAGTAATGTTGTATGAATGATGTGTAGTATCAAATGTATAAACAAAGTCGCTTTTTGCAAACCATAGTGTAGAATCAACTTGGTTGTGTTGAGGATCCAAGACATCCACAAAGAATCCCAAACCATCAGGTCTGTTTTCATAGGATTGTAGCCATGCGTGAATTGTAAAAGATTCCCCATAGACTATTTTTTGATCAGGTAGCAATTCAACATCAGGTTGAAAAATTTGTATTCCTTGAGATTCAGATGCAAATGCATGTGGAATTGAAATCAATACTCCAACAGATGCAATAATTATCAAAAGTCTAGTTTTCATTTTTTGACTCTGCATATTCTTTACAGCCATATTTTTCAATTTTTGATACTAAATCCTCTTGAGGAAGTTCTAACTGGTGAACTTTTTGGTAATAGCAGTGAAAGTCAATGTGATCAAGTTCATATTTTTTATCAAAATACACATTCATTCTAACTTTAAAACCATCATCGCTTCCAGCCACATATGAAATATGATCATATCTTACATCTTCTACTGCATCAAGATATTTTTCATAAAAGGCCACCACTTCTGGTGTGTCTTTGTAGCGTGTCAACAGTGATTCTTTTAGGGATTGACTCAAAACCATCACATCGGGATCAATTAATTTCCAATCAAGTTTTTCAGATGTATGCAGGTTCACACAAGCTAGTTTTCCGTTTGTCCTTTCAACTAGATAATGATTGTTATCATTACAGATGATATCATCAATTGGAACTGTGTTTTTTATCTGCTGTGTTAGTGTAGGTCTATCAAATACAACAAGATCATATTGAGGGATAATACTATCTACACGAGAATTGTTTAGCACAGATAATGTCCCAATGATTTTAAATTGGCCTGAATATTCTGGGGTCCATTGAAATCCGCTTTTCATTCCACTAAATGCCTCATAAACCCCATGTCCTTCGATTTTCCGTAGTACATTGTCTTTAGTTTTGTTCTTGTCTACCAACTGAATAAATTCTTCAATCTGACGTGGTGTCTCAACTTCATTTTGGAATTCTATTTTAAACCAATATTGCTCACCTGCAAATAATTGATGTATTAAATTTCCATTATTTTCAGCATCAAACATTCCATAAGTAATAATTTTAATTCCTGCATGATCATCATAAACTGTATCAGTTTTTTTTATTGTATTGATTTTGTCTGAGTTTTCATCTGCACTTACAGGATTAGAGACTAAAATCAAAGTTGCAAATACTACAAAGATAATTAGAAAATATTTTAACATAATTTTGCACAAAATATTAAGTTCATAAGTATTGCTACTAGATTATTGTGTAAACATAGTTGCGATCACGAGTTTTCATTGTATAATTATAATTTTAGTCATAATGTTAGTTTATAGTCAAACGTGAGGGGCTTATCTATACCCCCAACACATTATGCTCCCATTATAATTTGAACCCTAATCATAACAAAATTAAAAATCAGTTAATTGTAACTACAATTATTTGTTGAATTTGAACCAAAAAATTTGAAAATGTAATCCTTGAGAGGGATTTACAAAATCACATTGTTACTCAAAAAAAGCGCCGGGAGGGAGATTTGAACTCCCGTTCCCTTGCGAGAACGCGCTTTATGGTTAATTATTTCCAGGCGCGCGCCCTACCAGGCTAGGCGACCCCGGCACATGTCTTACGACAGATTTGTTTGGGAAAATTTGATTATATATTGTGTTATAGACAATTCTTTATCAAAATATTAACCAAGAAAATCACAAATTAATAGAAAAACGAGCAAATTATTTTATTTTCATTTCCATTCCACGTTGAGATTTAATAATAAATTTGTCTCTAATTTTGATGCTTATCAAATCTATAACTAAAACAACGATAAGTACGACTAGCATGAATACAGTAGCTTTTCCATATTCAAAGAATTGAATATAATTAATGATATAATATCCAATTCCACCAGCTCCTACCAATCCAAGTATGCTAGTTTGTCTCACATTATAATCAAACATGTATAATATCTGACTTAGAAGATGAGATGCAGATTCTGGAATTACAACATATCGAATCAATTGTAATTTTGATACACCAATTGAGCTTATTGCATCAACAGGATCAGAATCAATTGCCTCTATTGCTTCATACTGAAGTTTTGCAACAAATCCAATTGTATACATGATAATAGCTAAAACACCTGCAAATGGTCCAAGCCCTACAATGATGACAAATAAAATTGCCCAAAGAATAGATGGGAAAGTTCTGATTGCAGCCAACAGTGCCCGAAGTGGAGCATAAACCCATTTACTGTTAAGATTACGTGCAGCCAGAATGCTTAGCGGTAATGCAATAGCAACACCAACTACTGTTCCAATAATTGCCATTTGAATAGTTTCAAACATGGCAGAAAATGCAATATGAAATAAATTTGGATCTACTTGAGTCATTTCTTCTGCAATTTTTATGAGTTTAGGAAAACCATCAACAAAATTTACAGGATTTGCATCAATGTTAATCGAAGCGGCAATGACAACGGCTACAATTATGCCAATGATCAAGTTATTTTTAGGATTCATTATTCATACATTTCCAAAATTTCTTGTTGTGTCATATTTCCTGTTTGAAAATCAATTATTTGATCACCATCTACTCCTATTTCTAGAATTTTTTCTCCATTTTTTATTACCGCAACTCTGTTAGCGTATTCCAATGCAAGGTTTATGTCATGATGTACCATTATAGCAGTTAAATTAATACGTCGTTGAGCTTCTGCAATCAACTCCATAATTTCATGTGATGTCACACGATCAAGTTCAGAAACAATTTCATCAGCTAGTAAGATTTCAGGTTTTTGCATTAATGCTCGAGCAATTGCAACTCTTCGTTTTTCACCACCGCTTAATTGGTATGCTTTACGTTTAGATTTATTTTCCAAGCCCACCATTGTTAAGAGTCTATGTGCCTCATCAATTTCATTTGAAGGAAAAATATTGAAAAGAGAATTCAGAGTATTGATTCTGGGTAAAGCACCCATCAAAGTATTTTCTAATACAGTGAGATTTTTCACTAAACCAAGTGTTTGTGGAATATAGCCAATTTTTGCCATCATTTTTTTAAATTTTTTATTTGTAATGTCAGGTGTTTGATAATCTACTCGAATAGTACCACGGCTTGGATGCATCATTCCATTAATTAATTTCAAAAGAGTTGATTTGCCAGAACCAGATTGGCCAACTATAGCATAATTCACTCCACGGTCAACAGATAAAGTAATTTCTTTTAATGCAAAGTTTTTTGCATCATATGAGGTCCAAACATTATTCATTTGTATTATTGTTTTTGTTTGAATTTTTGGGATAGGTGTAGAAGTTAATGACATGTAAAAGATTCAAACCGTTCCTTTAAATGGATTTACTAAAGGTGTGGGATTTTTGTTTTTGCCAATGCGTCACCTAGAGAATCTAAATGGGCATGATGGTTAATTGGTACAAAATCAATGGCGCCAAACAATGCTTTTTCTAATAAATCTGGACGTTCAGATTTCATATCTATCACAGCTTTTTCAAATTTGCTAATTAGCTCTGAGTTAACAAGATCTGTTCTGTATGTGATTCCATGAGTTGGTACTGGTCCTTGTTTTTCAATTACTTTAATTTGATTTTGTTCCTCAGGAGTTAAGAATGTGAATTTTGCATGATCCCCTCCTGCAGCAATGTCAACTTGTCCAGAGATTAATGCTGAAAGGGATTGTTGATAACCTCCACTAAACAATACGTTACTAAAGTAAGTTTTTGGATCATCACCAGGTTTTACTAGTCCTTTATCAACAAGTTTTGCAAGTGGGAAGAGATAACCACTAGTGGATGTTGGTCCAGAAAATGCAACATTCTTTCCTTTTGCATCTTCAAGTGTATTAATTCCGCTATCTTTTTTTACCCAAAATTCACTATAATAGAAAGTATCCAGTTTTTTACCGGTTGTATCATCAAATGGACGTACCTCTGCCATAAATAACATCGCGTTGTTATCACTTCTCTCATAAGCAAGCTGTGCAGGGCGTGCACTCATGAATGCTATCTGAGTTGAACCTGTTACAAGTGATTCAACAGTTGTGGTAGCATCAATAGGATAGAAAAATTTAGTTTCAATTCCAAGTTTATTTGAAAAATATTCTTCTAGTGCTTTTCCTTGCATTTCAAATTTCTTTGGATCTTCATTTGGCATTACAGCAATTGTAAGTTTCTTGAGTTCAGTAGATTTTGTTTCAGTTGATGAATCTATTTTTTCACTATTCATTCCACCTACAGATAATCCAACAATCAATCCAATTATTGCAGCAATTGCTATTCCAATAATTAGAATATTTTTTGATTGTTGTGAACTCACAACCGGTCGTAATTTTCAACACTATATTAAATAACAATTCAATCTATAATCATGGAATAACAAGTTGAACCCATTATTGAAGTTTGAAAATTACTTCCAAATATGAACAGTGACAAATTTTTCTACTTTGTTTCCAGTAGAATCAAACCCAGTAGAACTTATTTTGTATAAACCCTCCAAAACAGGCATGTTATCATGTTTTATTTGATTCCAAACAAACGTAGTTTCTTCTCTCGGATTTAATGTGGTGGACACAGAAGAGAATGGAGGAGAATATATCAAAATTCCAAACAGCCCGCTAATTTTTAATCCATACGAAGAATCTGAAAAAGTAAGCGGATTTGTACCAGAATTTATTATCGTAATTTTAATTTCTTCACCTTTTTTAAAATCTGATTTTTCTGTAACTATAGATAATGAAGAACCTTCTACAAACACTAATTGATTAGTATTTTTTATATCAAGCAAATAAAAGCCAAATGAAAAACCAGCTATTACACCAACACTAATAAAAATTACAAGACTTTTTGCTAACAATTATGATTAAGTTTTTTATTTGATTTTTTAATCCTTTGGAACAGATTTTGATCTCCATTTTTTTGGATATATGTTAGGAGCCATGATAATTCGTTTTGTTTCAAAGGCATATCCTTTAGTTGCATCACGTATCTCTTCTTCTGACATCAATGATTCTGCTAAGGCAACTGCTTCGCCCTTTTGTGTATAAATTGCAACAATATCCCCTTTTCTCAGATTTGGAGAAATTTGCAAAATTCCAGGCATTGCAAGTTGTGCACCATGACATAATGCATCAACTGCAGAGTCACGAATAACAACGGACCTGAGTTCGCTTAATGCGTATTCTATAGGCTTGATCATTGACATTAGTTTTGTCTCATCTTTTTTTTCTTCCCAAAGGGCATAAGCATTTGCAAGTTCATGTAACGTTACTAGACCATCTGCTTCATGGAATTGATCAACTTTTGTTCTTCGTAGTTCAATCATGGTAGCACCTGGCCCTAAAATTTCTCCAATATCATAGTATAATTTTCTAATGTATGTTCCTGCTTCACATAAAATTCGTGTTAAGAGTAATCGTTCTTTTTGCTCTAGTACTTCTAATTCGTAAATTGTTCTAGTTCGTGTTTGTCTTAGAACTGCTGAACGTTGTGGAGGTTTTTGAAAAATTTCTCCACGAAACATTTCAAGGACTTCATCTAATTTTTGTTTTGATGGAAGAGAATGAAATCTTCCTAGAGCATGATATTCTTTTGGCCCATAAAGTAAAACACCAAGCGCTTTTGTTGCCTCCCCAAGTCCTAAAGGCAAAACTCCAGAAACTTGAGGATCAAGTGTACCGCTATGACCAATCTTTGGAATTTTCAGGATTCTTTTAGTCCATGCAACAGTTTCATGACTAGTAGGTCCTGGTGGTTTATCTAAAATTATCAGACCATAATCAAGTAATTGTTCTAAAGTTCTTTTATCATAATATGTTCCATATGTATCATCAGTAATATCCTGATCAATTACAACCAAGTTTTCCAGTTGTTTTAGAGTCATAATAATTCCCTTACAGTTTCTTTTGCAATATTAATTACTTGAGTCGCATTAAGATTGTCAGTGTCAATAATTTTATCAAATACAGAGATATCATTTCCAAAATCAAAATGATATAATTTTTTATACAATGCACGATTTTTGTCGTATCTTAGCTTTGTAATCTCATATGCTTCCTTTGAAGTCATGTTGTCTCTAGTTTGCATTCTTTGTGAGCTGCTATCATGTGAGCCTGATAACCAGATTTTGATGCCGTCATCGACTAGCCATGGTAAAGTATAGCTTGTAATTACCATCCCACCTTTCTTGAAAAGCTGGATTAGTTTATCATCAACTTTTTTATCAAATTCTGAATTATTCTCTCTTTGACTGAGAAATTTCATTCCATTTTCAGTATCCCACCAATCATCACCAACGGCATCAAAGCCTTCTTCTTTTGCCATCTCTTTTAGAATGTCACCACCACTGAGATATGTTAATTTGAATTCGTTGGCCAACCCTTTAGCAACAGTTGTCTTTCCTACAGCTGGAGGACCAGAGATTACAATTGATTTGGTCAACTGAGATCCATTGATGTTTTTGTTAGTTTCATAATTATGCCACTAAAAGCAATTGATGAAAGAAAATACCAAGCCCAAAGATACAAAGCATTTTCTTTGGTACATATGTTTTCCACTTCTGCTGCTTGTTCTGCAGTGCAAGTGAGTTGGAAAAACTCACCTGGAATAACATTAAGCGAAATTGGAGACAATGCAACAATGTGTGAGAATAGCACAGGAAGTACAAGATAGAATATCAAAATTAATGGAACAAATGTAATCATCATAGGTCTCATATTCATCTGCATCATCTCCATTGACATCTTGTTCATGTAAGATGATTTTTTGCTTAGTTCGTTAATTTTTGCTTGATCTTTTGAACGCATTGCGGCCATTCTCTCTTTTTGCCAAGCACGTGTTTCTTTCATGATTCGTTTTAGTTTAGTTTGATCAACCATCTTTTTTCTAACTGCAGCATTAAAGACATTTAGAATAATTCCAAATCCAGCAACACAAAATGCTGATAAAATTAATCCTTTGATAATAGGATCATCACTTCCTAATGCACCATGACCCCCGCCAAGAAAATCAAACATGCCACCACCTTCTTGAAGAAATACTGAATTCAAAAATAGCAAAACTGAATCTAAAGTCATTTTACAACCCTATTGTCCTGATTATTTTTTCTGCAACTTCGTCAATCATTCCTTCTCTGTTAAGCACATGTTTTACTGGTGAGCCTGAGATTACAGCGCAAGCAGATATCATACCAGATTGAACATCTAATTCCTTTTTAATATTGTCAATGGAGATATTATCTCGAGTTCTAGTAACATCTTTCATTCTTCGATTATAGACTTCCTCAGGTTTTGCAGAGACTGATATAAAATTTGACGGTTTTAGAATATGCAAAACGTGTTCTGGTAATCCAGGATAATATCCCTCTGGAGAATTAATAAAAGCATGAGTATCAATAATTACAATATCTTCGTTTAGTATTGCAAGTTTTTCTGCAGCTATTTTTTGTAGATTTTTTTGTTGAGATAGTGGTAGTTTTCTTAGCTCGTCTCTATCAGTAACACCATTTGCTTTTGCAACATCAAACATTATACTTCCAAAGCTATGAACACTTACACTTTTGTTATTTTTTTGTAAAATCTCAACAATTTTTTGCAATAAAGAAGTTTTTCCTACACCAGGTATTCCTACCACTACGACTTTTCTACTTTCTACCAAGTAAAGCACCTAGACGTGGCATTACAACTTCGACTTGTTCTCGTACTAATTGAGTGTAATAGTTGATCAGAATATCTACCATAAGTAAAATTCCAATTCCAGAACCGAAAACGCCCAGAACATCGGATACTCCTGCCAACAAACCCAAAATTATTGAACCAATAATTGTAACAGATGGAATATACTTTGCAAGCAATGCCTCTACTGGTGCATTTGATCTTCTAAATCCTGGAATTTGTACATCAGCATCAAGTAAGTTTTGAGCTGCAGTCTTTGAGGATAGACCACCAAGCTCAACCCATAACCTACCAAATACAACTACAATTCCAACCATAAACAAAATGTATCCTACAGCTCTGGTAGGATCTAAAACTGCAACTTCTAATCCTCTTGGAGGAGTGATGTAATAGATAATTCCCCCTATAGGCGTAGACGGACTGGTAGGATCAAACTGGGCTACAAAGTTCATAAACGCATTATTGTTTCGCGGGTTAAAATTTGCCCAGAACATCTGACCAAGAAATACTGCGTTTGCAGTAAGGGCAGATGCCAAAATTACTGGAATGTTTGATACGTACATTAGTTTAATCGGATAAACAGCTGAAAATCCTCTATACTTTGTAGACACAATTGGAATTTCAATTTTCATTCCTTGGGTAAATACAAGAATTAATAGAACTCCTGCAGTCAAAAATATTCCAAAGACACTCGGAAGTTGATTTGCGCGGAAAAATACATTAGATAAATCTCCATTCATTATTGACTGACCAACATACGGAAGTATACCAATAGTTCCACCATCCCCGGCTGGTAGAGGACTAAAGAGACTCCATAAAATTTGTTGAGCTACACCTGCCATAATGAATAAACTAATTCCACTTCCAATACCCCATCCCTTCTGGATAAGTTCATCTAAGAACATGATGATAATTGATGCTGCCATTAATTGCCCAATCATAACATACAAAACGTATGGTTCAGGAACTCCTGGACCATAAACTGCCATAGCATAGACAATGGATTCAGCAACGATCACAACATATGTTACAAGTTTTGTTGCAGTTTGAAATATTCCTCTCTCTTCTGGCTTTTTAAAATCAAACTTTAGAATATCAGAACCCCTAAGCAATTGCATTAACAAACCTGCTGTAACTATAGGTCCAATACCTAGCTCAACAAGCGTTCCTTGTTGTGATGCAAAAATAACTCTGGCAAATTGTAGAAAATCAAATTCTGGTGCTGTTGCTCCAAATAATGGAGTCTGACCCATTACCATGTAAATTAATAATGCAACACCACACCAAAGTAATCTAGTTTGTAATGGAATCTTTTTTTTCGGTTTTGGTACTTGGGGAATGTATGGTTCTGCCTTGAAAACAACTTTTCTAATAAGATTAGTTACTGTACCTTCAGCCATTCTCAGATAACACCTCTCCTCCTGCAGATTTTACTTTCTCTTCTGCAGATGCAGTAAATCTGGCTATTTTGACGGTGTATGCATTAGATATTTTACCGCCGCCTAGGAGTTTGTCATAACCTGCTGCTTCAAGGTCTATGACTTTCTTTCCTCCTTCTTCTTTACCAAATTTTGCGAATAGATCATCGAGATCACGGACACTTGCCCATTTTCTCGTGATGATTGGATGAGGTGGGTGAGTAGAATCGTGTCCAAAATGATCTGGAACCTCTTTTAGCAAAGTACTAAAATGATATTTGTGTAATCCAGCAATTCCTAGTCCACCTTTGTGACCACTTGCACGGTGCTGACCTACTTGTCCCCAACCCATGTGACGTCCACCTCTTAGTTTTCTTGTCTTTCGTAATCTTGTTGCCATGTTACATCATGTTCCTCACTAATTTTGGAAGATCGTTGTTGTGTCCCAAGACACCTTTTTGTCCATACATCTTTTTTGTACTTTTCTTGAAACCAAATCTTGGCGGAGATAATGCAAACCAAGGTTTTAGTGGTTTTAATTTAGACAGAGTTGCTTTTCCTTCTGCAAGTGCTGCACCAAGTGCATCAGAACTTTCAAAACCTAATTCTTTAAGATCTGCTACTGTAATTTTCTTATAACCTTCTTTTCTTGCTTTTTTATCAATAAGCTCTTTTGCCAAAGATGCGTCAATTTCAATCCATGTAACATAGTGTTTTACTTTGTTTAACATTCCTAATGTGTTGTCTTTTGCAGGTAAGATAGTTGCACGATATTTTTTATCTAATTTTAGCAATGTCATTGTAGTTGTTGCCCAATATGGACAGTCTGCTTGACCTTTAATTCGAACTACAAGATATGCACTACCCATTTAATATCAACCCTGACTAAATGTCTGCTTTAAGCAGTCCAGAATAGCTTTTGAAGTAGAGTTCATTGTTGGAGTAGAACCCTTTGCAGTTGTCCATGCGTCTTTAAGACCTGCCAACTCTAGTAATCGTTTAATTTTACCGCCAGCAACCAATCCTAATCCACGTGGTGCTGGAATAATTTCAATTGTAACACTTCCACCTTTTCCTCTAATCTTAAATGGAACAGAATGTTTTTCGTCACATCTACATTCCCAACT
>JAGXTE010000021.1 GCA_018334095.1 Nitrosarchaeum sp. | reverse complement strand
GTTATTTTATCAATTAAATTCTCAGGAGCAGGTCCAATTGAAATACAGGTGATAGTTCCTGGAGCGATTTGAGTATGACCAGCATCAGTGACTTCAGACCAGGGAAGATCCAGATCAATAGCATGTCTTTTTACTTCTTGCAATTCTTTAATTCCTGAAACTTTGAGTACAACTTTTTCTTGGCCTCCCCACCATTTACTGAACCATTCAGGATGAGATTTTCTTACATGTTCAGCACCTAAAACACAAGCATGACCTACTTGTGCAGCAATCTTTCCTTTTCCCATTTCAAGATCAGTCCTAATCACAATTACTTGCTTGATATCTCCCATAAAGATATCAAAATCATACTTAATGAAAAACTTTTGAGTTAAATAATTGACAATGAAACGAGAATTGTGTACTATGACGTAATAATTGCCGGTGGAAGTGTTGCTGGATTGATTTGTGCTAGAGAGGTGGCAAGAAATAATCATAGTGTTCTTGTAATTGAAGAAGATTATGAAATTGGTACTCCAGAACACTGTGGTGGATTAGTGAGTACTACAGGCCTTGAAGAACTAGGAATAATTCCATTTAGAAAGACTTTTGATCATTTGATAGACTCAGCAGAGATACATGCCCCAAACGGCAATAGTTTTTCTATAAATTCAAAGAAGCAAAAAGTTGCAGAGATTAGCAGAAGAGAGTTAGATAAACAATTAGTACATCAAGCACAGAAAAACGGAGCAGTAATCAAAGTGAGAAATAGTTTTCAAGAAATAACAGATAAAGGAATAAGAACTAATGAAGAAGAAATTGAATGCACAATCTTTGTTGATGCAAGAGGAGTATCATCTTTAATTCACAAGGATAGAACTGGAATTTTATCTTCGGCACAGTATGAGATTTATGCAAATTGGATAAAGAAAGGAAAAGTAGAAGTATTTTTAGATCAAGAAAAATATCCAGGGTTTTTTGCGTGGGTCATACCATCTGATGAAGGTAAAGGAAAGATAGGAGTTGCAGGAAAAGGAATCAATGTTGCAGAGGCAATAGAAAAATTTCTGCAAACAAAGGGAGATTACTCAACAGTTAGGAAAATTTATGCTCCAATTTGGATTAAAGGGCCAATTGAAGAATTTGTAAATGGAAAAACAGTAACAGTTGGGGATGCAGCAGGACAAGCAAAACCAACTACAGCTGGTGGGATTTACTCTAGTGGCATGGGTGGAATGTATGCAGGACAAGCTATTTCGAAATATCTAAAATCAAAGAAAAGATCAGATTTAGAAGAATATCAAAAAAGATGGACCGAGAAATTTGGAAAGGAATTCGAAAAACAGTTGTTTGTAAGAAAAATTTTAGAAAGATTAGACAACAATACAATCAATAAATTATTTGAATCAATAACACCTGAAATAATAAAGGAGATTTCTGAAAAAGATGATTTTGATTTTCATACTGGATCAATTGTAAAATTACTTGGGATCAAAGGATCACTGAAAACTGCTCAGGCTATAATTGGTGGAGAATTTAAAAAACTCCTAAGTTAGAAAGCGTAATTTCTAAGCAAGGTATAAATGATGTTTACAGAAAATTGTGGCATGTCATCTACGATTTCGTTACCAGCATGTAGTTGTTGTCACAGACATATTATGCCTAATGATAAATGTGTAAAATTCAATTGTCCAAATTGTGGTGAGAAATTAATTTGGAGATGCGAGAGTTGCAGAGAATCCGCAAAATCATACACTTGTGATTTGTGTCATTCTCAGGGACCTTAGAAAATTGACTCAGTTACTATTAGTTACAAAAATTCTTCCAACTGGAATGGATGTCGATTTAGATAAATTATCAGATTCGATCAAAGGAGTTCTAAAAGAGGGAATACAAATGAAAAGACATGCAAAAGAACCATTAGCATTTGGATTAGAATTTCTCAAAGCAGAATTTGTTTTAGAAGACAAAGAAGGTCAAATGGATTCACTAGAAGATGCTGTAAAATCAGTTGAGGGAGTAAGTGAATTCGAAGTACTCAACATGAGTAGAATGTCTGTGGACATGAAATAGGTGATTTTTTGGTACGCAAAGATGAACCTTTGCAGATGAGAGTTGGTGAAGCTAAACAAAGAGATGTTGGTAAAAAGCGCGCCAGAGTTGGACCAGAAGCAATGGACCAGCTCAAAGTCACACCAGGAGACATCATCGAAGTTATGGGTTCAAGAACTAGCTGTGCCGTTGTTTGGCCAGTAGATGAAGATGAGAAATCTCCAGATATTATCAGAATTGACGGACAGACAAGAAAGAACGTTGGCGCATCATTAAATGACATTGTAAAAATTAGAAAGGCAACATCAAAGATTGCAAAATCAGTAGTGTTGATTCCAGTTAATGATTCAGTTACAGTCGATAAAGAGTTTACAGACTTTGTAAAAAATAGATTGAAAGGATTGCCAATTACACATGGGGATGAGATTTCAGTTATGATTTTAGGAAACTCGATGGACTTTAAGATTAGCAAGACATCTCCAAAACACATTGTAAAGATTGACAGATCAACTATCCTTACAATATCTGCCGAAGCTTCAGGAGATAGGAAATCAAGAGTAACTTATGAAGAAGTTGGAGGATTAGGTCATGAAATTAAAGCAATGAGAGAGATTGTTGAACTTCCATTAAAACACCCAGAGTTATTTGTAAGATTAGGAGTAGAGCCACACAGTGGAGTTTTGTTGTATGGTCCTCCTGGTTGTGGTAAGACATTGATTGCAAAAGTTCTTGCAAGTGAATCAGAGGCAAACATGTTTTCAATTAACGGTCCAGAAATTATGAACAAGTATTACGGAGAAACAGAAGCAAAGCTTAGAGATATCTTCAAAGAAGCTAAAGATAATTCTCCAAGCATTATTTTTATTGATGAAATTGATGCGATTGCTCCTAAAAGAGAAGAAGCTTATGGAGATGTAGAAAAAAGAGTTGTAGCTCAGTTATTGGCATTAATGGATGGCCTCAACGATAGAGGAAATGTAATTGTTCTTGGAGCAACCAACAGACCAGAAAGTATTGATCCTGCACTTAGAAGACCTGGAAGATTTGATAGAGAGTTTGAGATATCAGTTCCAAATGATGATGGCAGATTAGAGATTCTCATAATTCACACAAGAGGAATGCCAGTTGCAGATGATGTGGACCTTAAAGATTTAGCTGCAGAATTGCATGGATATACTGGGGCAGATATCAAATCACTTTGCAGAGAAGCTGCACTAAAATCAATTCGACGTTATCTTCCTGAAATCGATTTAGAGACTGAGAAAATTTCATCAGAGGTTTTAGAATCAATGCAGATAAAATTAATTGACTTTTACGATGCAATGCACGATGTAATTCCTACAGCAATGAGAGAGTTTTACGTTGAGAGACCAAAAGTATGGTGGCATGATGTTGGAGGATTAGACGAGATCAAAAAATCATTAACAGATAATCTTATTGTAGCTATGAAAGAGCCAACTAAATTTACAAAGATGGGGATAAAGCCACCAAAAGGCGCGTTAATTTATGGTCCTCCTGGTTGCGGCAAGACGTTGATTGCAAGAGCATTAGCTACTGAGACTGGAGCCAACATGATACTAGTCAAAGGTCCAGAGATTCTTTCAAAATGGATAGGTGAATCAGAAAAAGCTGTAAGAGAAATTTTCAGAAAAGCAAAAACATCATCACCGTGTGTTGTAATTTTTGATGAACTAGATTCACTTGCACGAATCAAATCGGGAGAAGGTGGAGTAGGTGAAACTGTTCTTAGTCAGTTGTTAACTGAGATTGAAGAAGGCACGTCATCACGTGTAGCTGTAATTGGAATTACAAATAGACCAGATGTTTTAGATAACTCGTTACTTAGAACGGGAAGATTAGATATTGTACTCTATGTTCCACCACCAGATGATAAAGGTAGGTTAGAAATTATCAAAATATTGACAAAGAAAATGCCACTAGCAAGCGATGTAAAGTTAGAAGAGATTGCAGTTGCCACTCAAAATTACACAGGAGCTGATTTAGCAGCACTTTGTAGAGAATCAGCAGTTCAAGCAATGAGAAGTAATAATGCAAAAATTACAAACTCTGACTTTGCTAAAGGTATGAAGCAGATTAAACCATCAATAACTAAAGAAGTGGATCAATGGTACAAGACTGTAAGAGAAAGTATATCTAATGTCGTACCTAAAGTAGGAGATAAATCATTTTACGGATAAAAATGGCAATACCACTAAGAAACAAAGTATTTGAAAAGATCAAAGAAGCAAATTCTCTTACAGATGTAGAGTTGTACAAAGCTTTGACCAAAGAGGGGATGATTATCTCTGAAGACAAATTCAATAAACTATTACTGGATTTAGAAATTTTAGGATTAATCAAAGTTGCATGGATAACAAAAGATGCACGAAGAATAGAAGTAGTAATCATAAAAGAAGAGATAGACATAGTAGATGAGCAAAATCAGGAAATGATGGAAAAAGATTATGAAGCAAGCTTTCCTGGCTTTGAAAAATAATTAATTTCTAAAATAACGGGAAATGAAATGCTGCATCTAATGCAACTGCAACAAAAATTATTGTAAGATAAGGAGCAGTTACTTTGTATGCTTTCCATGCAAATTCAGATGTAGGAGTCTTTGTGAGTTTGTAATGATATGCTAACATCAAACCACCAGAGACTGCAGCTATTACAGTGTAAACAATTCCCATACCAAACGCAGGAAGTATCAAAGAGTATGGAAGTAGAATCAAAGTATTTCCTAAAATGTACTTTGATGTTCTTTGCATTCCAATTACTACGGGTAACATTGGAATGTTTGCTTGTGCATATTCATCTTTAATCTTCATTGCAAGGCACCAAAAGTGGGATGGGGTCCATACAAATACCAAAAATCCAACTAAGAATCCCAAGATATCCATACTGCCTGTTGCAGCAGACCAACCAGCCCAAGCTGCAGCACTGCCAGCAATTCCACCAATTACAATATTTGATGTGTTTAATCGCTTAAGCCACACTGTGTAAATAATTACGTAAGAGAAAATTCCTAACGCAATAAAAAATGCAGACACTGGGTTTAATGCAAAAAATCCGTAAATTACAGAGATGCAACTTACAACAATTCCATAAAGTAGTACATGTGATGCTACCATTCTACCAGAAGGAATTGGTCTAGTGCTGGTTCGAGTCATTTTTGGATCAATGTCTTTATCATAATAATGGTTCAAGGCACTTGAACCAGCTGATGCCAAAGCTCCTGCAATAATGATATGCAAATAATGAATTAATTCAATTGGATTTTCAGTGGGAATTAGTTTATTTGCTGCATACATCGATGTGACAGCTGTAATTACCAATAGCACAACAATTCGCGGTTTGGATATTTCCAATATTTCCTTAAAGCCCAATCTCACTATATCCAAATCAGAAGCCATTTAATTTATTCGACTTTAATGATCTGGTGTATTTCAAAAGGAATAAGTATCACAATCCTAACAGCTAGCTTGAATGAGTAATTGGGACCTCATGATGCCAGGCATGGGATTGACAGCTATTGGAGTTGCAGGTGTGACAATATCGTATTCAGGAATAGCTCATACCTTTGTAGATGGAATGCACGCTCTAACAGGTTTAACTATGTTTGTTGGATTGATCTTTTTGGCAGCAGGTATCTTAGATGGAGGTGTCTCTACTAGTAATAGAGCCAAAGCAACTACTCTAGTAATCATTTCAATTGTGTTATCTTTTGCAACTTTTGGACTTACGATGAACTCTTCAAACTATACCATTACACTTGCAGGACTCTTAATGGCAATTGCATTTCCGTCAATAATTATATCATATCTAATAATGAAGATGCCGCAGTATGCTAAACCAGTAGGAGCCATAGTTGGAATGGCAGCTGCAACAGGAATCATCATGTGGTTTGCATTTGGCCTAGTTAGCCCAGACACTTACATGATTAATGAGCCTGTAATTGAAGAACCAAAAGAAGAGGTGATAGTATCTTCAGCGCCAATATATTCAATAACAATTTTGGAAAAATCAGATGTGCAAGGAAATCCAGATTATGATCCAGATGTAGCACGTGTTCCAAAAGGCAATGTTGTTGAATGGACTAATGCAGATGCAGTAGTGCACACAGTTACAAGCTCTGCTGACTTTGGTGATACATTTAACTCAAATATGATAAATGCCGGAGAGAAATTTTCATTAGATACAAGCAAACTTGATGCTGGAGAATACGAATACACGTGTATAGTACATCCTTGGATGATTGCAACTTTGATAATTGAAGAACCAAAAGAGGATGTTAAAGTTGTAATTCCACAAGGTGCTGGAATAATTAGTGAAGGTCAGATCTATTATGATCCACAAGTAATTCAGATTGAGTCTGGAACAACTATTGTTTGGGAGAATGCAGATAGTGCAATGCATACAGTAACTTCAGGAAGTGCAGAGACAGGAGCAGATGGACAATTTGATTCAGAGATGCTGGCAGCAGGTGATTCATTCAAGTATTCATTTAATTCCCCAGGAAAGATAGATTACTTTTGCATGTTACATCCTTGGATGGTTGGTACTGTAGACGTACAATAGATTTGAAATTAATAATTACAGAGTCTCAAAAAAAGATACTAGCAAATTATGCAGAAAATGAAAAACCAAATGAGTCGTGTGCGGTTTTATTTGGTGCTGCAAATGATGAGCAGACTACAGTAAAAGAGATATTTCTTACACAAAATATTGAAGAATCACCAGTCAATTTTACAATATCAAATGATGAATTACTCAAAGTCTACAAAACTGCTGAAGATAAAAAAATGCAAGTTGTAGGAATATTTCATTCTCATCCAAATTCTGAGGCATATCCATCAGAGACAGATAAGAAATTCATGCAAAGTAATCCCGTAATATGGGTGATTTATTCAGGAGTAACAAAGGACTTTAAAGCATTTTTTCTAGAATCAGAAATAATTCAAGTTGCGATTGAAGTAAATTAGTTATCTAACTGAAACTCTTTTTTTAGTAATTTTTCTTGCAGGTCTCGTAACTTTTCCTTTTTTTAGTTTTGGTTTATCAGTAGATATGCTAACACCTTTCTTTTGGCCTTTACGTCTAGCTTCATTTCGTATTTTTTCATTTTTTTGTAATTTTTTTAACTCTTCAGCATTTGTGTTACGAGTTTTACTTGTTGCCATATAGTAGAGTAATTTTTTCTAGTAGTTTAATATGTTGAAAAAAATCAATTTTGGTTTCAAAGTTTAGGTGTCTTTAGGTTGTTCATAGTCTTTTTTAACAATTAATTCATCAAAGCCTTCATCAATTACTGGTGTTTCAAGTTCTTTGAGTTGTTTGTAAATTACAGTTAGTGGAAATGGGTCGTGTCTACTTTTTTGTCTTTTTTCAAGTAATCCCCTTAAGTATTCATCAAGATTCCTCTTACTTTGGCATTGTATTTCTTTGCAAGATCTATGTGTTGCTTTCGTATAGAAACAGTCAGATTGGTGTCATCAATTACAATATTTTTTCCTGCTTTGAGACATTCTTCGATGTATTCAAGTTCCTTTTTTCTATTATTATCAAAAAATGATAATGCTATACGTTCATGATCAAAATTTGCCTTAATGTACGTGGTTTTTCCACTTAGTGCAACGCCAATCATCAAGACATATTCTAATTTTGACACATACATCTCATGTCAATCAAAGATTTAAAATTAGATTTTTGTTTTAAGCAGGATTGCAGCAGGAATAGTATGCGATACAACAATCTCTTGTATTGAAATATGATTTCTTATTCATAAAAAAAATTCAAAAAACACTAATGTAAAAAAGTAAAAAAATTATGCTAGAAATGCTCGTAGCATCCAAGCCATCTTTTCATGTTTTTCCATGAGGCCAGTTAAGAAATCAGAAGTTCCTGCATCACCAAGCTTTGTACATGTTTCAAGATCTTGTCTTAATGCACGAATCACAGATTCATGATCATCTAATAGATTTCTAAGCATTGTTTTTGGTTCAGGATATGTATCTGGTTGTTCTTTTAGTCTACTATTTCCAATAAACTCTGCAAGTGTTGCCTTTGCTTTACCACCTAATGCTCTGTTTCTCTCTGCAACATCATCAATGACTTGATCTATTTCCTCGTATTGTGACTCGAAGAATTTGTGCAGATCATTGAATTGCATTCCGATTACATTCCAATGATAGTTTCTTGTCTTTGTGTACAAGATGTATTCGTCAGATACAAGACGATTTAGAATGTCAGAGATGTTTTTAGAATTTTCAGATGATATTCCGATGTTAGTTTCCATAATAATTTTTATCAATCATAAAATAAAAGGCTTGTTTTGATTTTCAGAATAGTTACAAAATTTATTTCATTATACAAGTATAGAATGAAGCATGCCTAGAGTTTTTGAATTAAATATCCCTTCATTCAAATGAAATCATGGAAATTCACGTATACGACACATATGTCAAAGCCAAAGATGGTCATACCATGCACTTTGATGTAATTACTGGTGAAAAAGATCACAACAAAGCCATTGAATATGGTAAAGAGTGGTTAAAATCAGTAGGTGAGCCAAACGCCCAAATGACTACAAATGAATGCCAATTTTGCCATTCACAAGGTGCACCAGAACCTGTAGAAAGGGCAATTAAGGAAAAAGGTTATTTCATCCAAAAGATGGAAGGCTGTCCTTAAACATCTTTTTTCCTTTTTTAATTATTTTGATCTATATTTTTTAGGCAAGATATTTTTTGTAAAGTATGACAGAACAATATGCAAAATGGACAGTTGAAGGAGATAAAAAAACAAAATGGATTTGTGGATGTTTTCTAACTGCAGATGATTATTTTAAATTCTGTAAAAGTCATAACGACATTTTGAAAAAAGCAATTCAGACACAGATTGATGAATTAGATATGACGTTAGTTATAGAAGATTAGAGTGCAAGTATTGCAATAAATGCAGATACAAAGACGATTGCAATTGTATTTAGTAATTTAATTACAGTGTTTAATGCAGGACCTGCTGTATCTTTGTAAGGGTCACCAATAATATCACCGACTACTGCTACTTTGTGTATTTCAGTTCCTTTATCACCTTGCATCTCGACTAATTTCTTTGCGTTATCCCATGCACCACCAGTGTTTGCCAAGTGATATGCAAGTGGGATTCCAGTAACTACTGCTCCCATTAGTAATCCAGCAACAGCTGTTGGGCCTAACAAAATTCCTAAAATAATTGGTGAAACAATTGCGATAATTGCTGGTTTCCAAAGTTCTTTAATTGATGCAGCAGTTGCAATGTCTACACATTTTGCATAATCAGGCTTTGAAGTTCCTGCTAAAATTCCAGCGTCTGATTTGAATTGTCGTCTAACTTCATCTACCATCTTTCCAGCAGCGCGAGATACGCCGTTGATTAGTTGTCCAGTGATGATAAATGGAATTAATCCACCAACCAATAATCCTACAATAACTGTTACATTTGTTAAACCATAATTCAATTCTAAAACTCCTTCAAAGATGTGTGCTGCTTCGAATTGGAATGCCTGTATCATTGCAAGCGCGGCAAGCCCAGCACTAGCAATAGCAAATCCTTTGGTTACTGCCTTTGTTGTGTTTCCTACAGCATCGATTTCATCAGTGACTTTTCTATTTTCTTCACCCATTCCAGTCATCTCAACAATTCCACCTGCGTTATCTGCAATTGGTCCAAATGCATCGATGCTAAGAACAATTCCTGCAAGACTAAGCATGGCCATTGCAGTTAATGAAGTTCCAAAGATACCATACAAGATTGGATCAGTGCCTTCAGGTGCAGCGTTTGAAGCGACACTAAATGAAATGATAATTGCAACAATTAATGCAATCATAAATGGTCCAGTTGATTGCATTCCTTTGATAATTCCCATCAACGTTAGTGATGCGTATCCCCATTTTGCAGATTCAACAATATCTTGAACTGGTTTGTATTTGTAATTGGTATATCTGTCAGTAATCTTTTGAATGACTGGAACTAGAATGACACCAATGACGGTTGTGGCAAATAATGCATAAGCAATTGCGGTTTGTCCGAGAAAGTAGTATGTAAAAATGAAATTCAAAATTATTGCAATTGTAGCAGAGACATAAAATGACAGGTTAAGCGGTTTCATCACATCAGTGATATTTGTAGAGCGAACAATTACAATTCCAATGATTGATGCAATCATTCCAGATGTTCCAATAAGAATTGGGTACATGAAAATTTCAGGAGCACCAATTAGTGCGGCGATTAGTAATGAAGCTAGAATTGTAACAATGTAAGATTCGTAAACATCAGAACCCATTCCTGCTGCATCACCTACATTATCACCAACGTTGTCAGCGATTGTTGCAGGATTTCTAGGATCATCTTCAGGAATATTTGCTTCAACTTTTCCTACCAAGTCTGCTCCCATATCTGCAGCCTTTGTGAAGATTCCACCACCGATTCTGATAAACAATGCAATTAGACTTGCACCGATACCTACACCGGCAATTGTGATTGGATTAGGATAAACCATGTAAAGGCCAGTAATTGCCAAGAGTGCCATTGCTGGAACTGCCAATCCGACTGTTGCTCCACCTCTAAAAGCCATTGCAAATGTCTTGCCTAGACCGCTACTACTTAGATGAGCTGCTCTAACTGCTGCTTTAACTGTAATTTTTAATGAGATTAATCCGGCAACTGCAGAGAGTGTTGCACCTACTGCAAATGCTAATCCGTTTGAAAATCCGATAAAATATCCTATAATTATTGAAAGTGCGATTGCGATTGGAATGATAATTTTCATCTCTCGTCTCAGAAATGCGGCTGCTCCAACTTTGACTGCATTTGAGATATCCATCATTTCTTTTGTGCCTGATGGTTGTTTTGTGATCCAAGCAACGATACCTAAGGCAACGACAAATGAAGCAATGCCTGCCACTATAGGCAAAATTTGTTGAAGATCCATACTATAATTTGCTTGCCTGAGATTAGGAAATATAAATCAATTAGGAATTGACTATTTTCTTTTCTGATAGGGCAAAAATGTTTTTCCTCGCAATCCTTGCCTAACTAATTTGTTGAATCTCTTACCATGTGCAAGATATGGAAATCGCATGTGAATTAATTCATGAACTAGTGTATTTTCCAGAGCCTTTTCATCTGGGATTTTTCTAATATTGATAAAAACAAGATTATGTTGCAAATATGAAACTCCATAGTATTTGTAAGCTGATGTTCTCCTTCCTTCAGTCATTTCTTTTGGCATTTCAAGTACTTCTTTTGTGGTGAGTAGAATTTTGGGTTCTGGTATTGAAAAACGACTAGAGTAAATTCCAACTTTTTCCAATATCTGCAATTTTAGCTCAGGATCTAGCTTCACAATTATTTTTGATAAAATGGATGTTTATTCTAAAATGTCAACTCTTGTACAAGAGTTGGTGTATTATGTTTTGGATATTGAGAATTAATAGGGTCAGAATATTTTGTAGTGTAATCACAAATCATACAGCCACCGGCTCATCATACCCCTTTATTCCATTGAATCAAGTAGTCTTTGTGTTTTATTTCTAATTTCTGGAGTTACCTTAACTATGACCAATCCCTCGTTTGGCTGACCATACAGCACAATAGAGTTTTCAGGTGCATTGATACATACAGGAATCACTAGTAGATCCTCTTCACCTACTACAGTTAGTCTGACAGGTGTCTTTGAGGCAAATGCTTTTTTGATGATATCAATACTTGCAGGAGTAATCTCTGCTGCAGGATTATTGCATGTGAGTTCAGTGTATACAGTTGAAGACATTGTTGGTTCTCGTTTTATTCTTTTTTCATAGTTGTCAATAATTTGCAAAGAAGGAGTTAAACCAAATGAGATCATCTTTTCAGTTGTTCTATCACCTACTGTAATGACATAGGAGTTTTTTTCTAGATGTTTTTCAATGTTTGATTTTGATACTTGACTTTCAGGAATTAAAATTCCCATAGGAATTTTCAGTTGGGCTCTAAGAGAATCAGGTAATTTCACAAAAATCGCTTAGTTTTCTTTTGGAGTATCTTCACGCGTCTCTGTAGATTTCATCTCGTCTTGCATCTTTGCAGCAAGAATACTACATTGGGCTGCGATATTTTTTGCACTGGTTCTAAATGCAATTGCACTTGGAGAATCAGGACTAGTAATCATTATGGGTTTACCTAAATCAGAACCTGACATTATTCCAGAGTTTAATGGAATTTCACCTAAGAATGGAATTTTAAATTGTTCACTGATTTTTTGTGCACCGCCGTCACCAAAGATATAATGTTTATCATTACAGCTTGGACAGATAAAGTGACTCATGTTTTCTACAACACCAATAATTGGGACGTTTAATTTTTCAAACATGCTGATTGCTTTTACTGCGACATTGCTTGCTACATCTTGTGGAGTAGTTACAACCAAAATTCCGGTAATTGGAATTGTTTGTGCAAGTGTTAATGGAATATCACCAGTACCTGGTGGAAGGTCTACAATTAGATAATCTAAATCAGACCAATTAGTATCAACTAAAAATTGTTTCAAGATTCCTGAAATGATTGGGCCACGATAAATTGCTGCCTGGTGTGATTGTTCTGCAAAAAATCCAAAAGAGACTACTTGAAGGCCATTATACTTTGCAGGTTGTAGTTTGTTATCTTCTACTTCCATGTGACCACTCTTCATGCCAAGCATTAGAGGAATACTTGGACCATAGATATCTGCATCAAGCAAGCCAACTTTAGCTCCAGTTTGCTGCAAAGCTAAAGCCAGATTCAAAGAGACGGTAGATTTTCCTACACCACCTTTACCACTTGCTACTCCGATAATATTTTTGACAGTTGCCATACTGGTGTCTGCGTCAAGTGAACGGCCTTCCATCACTTTTGCAGTTACTTTCATATCAAAATTTTTGAGTTCTTTGAGTTCGCCAATTGCTTTTCTTACATCATCTTCAATCTCTACATTAAATGGACATGCAGGAGTGGTAAGCTCCAATGTAAATTTTAGATTATTATCATTAAGTTCAAGGTCTTTGATCATTCCCATAGACACGATGTCTTTTTTCAAATCTGGATCAATTACTGTACTAAGTTTTTCAAGAACTTGATCTACTCCGACCATTGGGTCAAAAAGTCGCTTTACATTATTTAAACATAGGTTAGATGAGTAAAAAAACGCAGATTATTTGGAAAATTGATAAAAATTTACTCAAACAAAGCGTAAATTACCCAAAGATTCATAAATTCAAATTCAACAAAAACACACAGTTGTTTTCTATATCCACCCTAGTTGATGTTGTTAGGATTCCTCCAAGCTTATTTGGAACTGCACTCAAAAAGGCTGCAACAAACATTCTCAAAGACAAGTATGAGAGCATGATTAATGCAGAGTTAGGTTACATCATTATGATTTTAGATGCCAAAGTTGACGAAATGGGAAAGATGATTGCCGGAGACGGTGGAACTTTCCACAGAGTAGAATTTGAAGCATTGACATTTTATCCAAAACTCCAAGAAATTGTTCAAGGAGAAATTGTAGACATTACAGACTTTGGAGCATTTGTAAGAATTGGTCCAACTGATGCATTACTACACTTATCACAAGTCATGGATGACTATCTAAAGAGCGATGTAAAGTCTGGAATGATTTTAGCTAATCAAAGTGGTAGAACATTAAAAGTTGGTTCCACACTTAGAGCAAGAATTACTGCAGTATCATTAGGTAAAGCTGCTGCAATGGGAAAGATTGGAATCACATGCAGACAACCATTCCTTGGTGCAGACGCATGGATTGCAGAAGAGATCAAAAAATCATCTGGCGGTTCTAGCGATTCAAAAGAAGCTAAAGTAGAGGCAAGTTAAATGGCTCGAGAGATGGCTTGTAGAAAATGCAAGTTTGTAACTACAGGCAAAGTTTGTCCAGCATGCAAATCATCAGATTTGACACCAGACTGGAATGGAGTTGTACTAGTTGTAGACCCAACAAATTCTCAAATTTCAAAAACATTGGGAATTAAACAAAAAGGCAAATACGCAATCAAAGTTACGTAAACTTAATCTTTAAAATCATACTAAGATCAATATCATCATGATATCATTTAATTCTAAAAAACAGTTAATTGCATTTTTAGTTGAAGATATAGGCAAAGGTGATGTTACAAGTGCTCTCTTACCTAGAAAAAAAATTACTGCTAAAATTATCTCAAGGGAGAAAGCCATAGTTGCAGGTGTGAATCATGCAAAAGAAATTTTCAAATTAAAAGGATGTAATGTAACAATTGTAAAAAAAGATGGCAGTAAAGTAAATCCAAATGACGTGATTTTGAAGATAACTGGCGATGCTGGAAAGATTCTCACATGTGAGCGTACTGCACTTAATTTACTTACAAGAATGAGCGGAATTGCAACTCAGACTAGCAAATTTGTAAAAAAGATTTCAAATAAAACTAAATTGTACGCCACAAGAAAGACAGCTCCTGGTTTGAGATATTTCGATAAAGAGGCAGTAGAGATTGGTGGAGGAGTTAGACACAGATTAAGATTAGATGAGATGGTCATGATAAAAGATAATCACATTGCGGTAAGTGATTCTTTGTTATCTTTGATTAAAAGTGCAAAGAAGAAACATAAGAAATTTGAAGTTGAAGTAGAAAATACTGCAGATGCGGTGTTGGCAGCAAGAGAGGGGGCTACAATAATTATGTTGGATAATTTTACACCAGAGCAAATTAAAAAAACAATTCAGGTGCTTAAAGGAGAAAAGTTGCGAGATAAAGTACTACTTGAAGCATCAGGTGGAATTAATGCAAAAAATATTGCAAAGTATGGAAAAACAGGAATAGACATCATATCTGTTGGAAGTATAACAAACTCTGTCAAGGGAATTGACATGAGTTTGGAAGTGTGATTATTTTATTTTAGATAGTAATTCAGCAACTGCCTTATTTTTTGGATCAATTTCTTTAATTTTTTCACAGCATGCAATTGCTTTTTTTGGTTCTCCAAGAAAATAGTGAGAGTTTGCTTTGAGTGTTAAAACTTCAACATCGTAAGCACCAATATCCAAAGCCTTTTCAAAATAGGGCATGGCTGTTTTGTATTGATTTTTCATATAGTATATTCCACCAACAATAAACAGGACGTTTTGTTCGTCTGGTGCTTTTTGCAGTATTTCTAGTCCTAATTTCAAAGCATCATCATGTTGTTTTTGTTTAACTAATTTGCGTAATTCTTTTCTTTTTTGAAAAGTGTTTTTTTCTTTTGAATTTCTATTAAATAAGCCCAAATCAAAATTATATGAAATTGGTCAAATAATATAGTTGGGAATTTAGGCTCAGATTAGCTAATTGCAAGCATTCGCTCTATTGCGGTTCTTGCCTTGTCTGCAATCTCTTTTGGAACTATGACTTGGTTTTTCTCTTGAATTAAAGCATCATAGACTTTTTCTAGTGTTATCATCTTCATGTATTGGCATTCTGCTTTTTCAGATGCTGGGATGAAATTTTTGTCTGGATTTTGTTGTTTCATTTTGTATAAGATTCCAGTTTCAGTTGCAACAACAAAGTTCTTGGCTTTAGAATTACTTACGTGATTTAGCATTCCTTCAGTAGATAAGATAGATACTTTGTTTCCATCAAAACTTCCAGATGCTGCATCATACATCATTGGAGTGGTACAACTGCATTCAGGATGAATTACAAATTCAGCATCTTTAAGTGAATTTAGTTTGTCTGTGATATCTTCTGGTTTGATTCCTGCATGTACGTGGCATTCTCCTGCCCAGATGAACATGTTCTTTCTTCCAGTAACTTTAGCAACATAAGAACCCAAAAACATGTCAGGTAAAAATAAGATCTCTTTATCAGCAGGAATTGTCTTTACTACATTTACAGCATTTGCTGAAGTGCAACAGTAATCTAATTCAGATTTTATCTCGGCAGTTGTATTTACATAACCAACTGTGATTGCATTTGGATGTTGTTTCTTCCAGTTTCTAAGTTCATCTACGGTAATTGAATCAGACAGAGAACATCCAGCTTCCAAGTCAGGAATCAGTACTCTTTTTTCAGGTGATATGATTGCAGCGGTCTCTGCCATAAAGTGAACACCGCAAAAGAGAATTGTTTTTTGTGGAACTTTGGCTGCCTGTCTTGATAGGCCTAGTGAGTCTCCAGTAAAATCTGCAATATCTTGGACGTCTGGAATTTGATAATTATGAGCCAAGATAACAACGTCTTTTTCTTTTTTTAGACGCATGATTTCCTCTTTGAGACTCGATGATTGTTGAACTAACATTTACCAAGCTCAGTGCATGAAATAGTCATTTAAAGAATAAGATCAGGTCTGGTTTACTCTAAAAAATAGGCAATTATGGCAATTCTTGCCATATTATGTTCCAATAGATATTCCACTGGAACAATATTTTCTTAGAGTTTCAATTGCAGATAAAATTGCCAGTTTACTTGTTTTTGGGTTTGTCTCAGCTGGAATATTTTCAATTTTAAATGACATCTTTCCAAACTTTCCTTGTGCAACAATAGTGTGAGTATTTTTATCAGTATTTGGGTCTGCAATAATTTTTACCATTGTCTTTTCACTTCCCATTCCAACTAGACTAAGTAATGCTGCAACGTTAATGTTTGCAGGAAATTGTGTTACTGCTTCTTTTGCGGTTCCTTCAAATATTATAGTTGGTGTTGAGATTTTTTCTAGATCAATCTTTGATGTCTCAAAGAATTTTGCACCTTTGAGTGACTTTGGATGTTTGGTGGTAGTTAACGTAACTGATTCTAGTAAATCTGAAACGGATTTTATTGCATCTAATCCACCAATTGCACCAGACGGCAAATAGATTGTTTTATGAAAATGCTCACATGCTTCAGACAAAATATCATAAATTGATTCATCAAGTAATGCGCCAACACTCATTATCATCAAGTCTCGTTTATTTTGTAATACACTGTGAGCCACATTTCTAACTGCTTCTTGTGATGCTGCCTCTACTATAATGTCAACTGGGTGTGAAGATAGAAGATGGGGGTTTTCAACAATTACTGGTTTATTTTTTAATTTACTAACCAGAGTTGATGATGCATCTTTTGAGGCATCATAAACATGAGTCAGTGTGCCAGGAATTTTACCTGAATCAATCGCTAATGCAATTTGAGTCCCAATTGCACCACATCCCAAGAGTCCAATTCTTTTCAAGTAATATTACTTGGAATTATCACTTAATTAATTATAGTCTTGAGATAACAGAAGATTTTCTAGCAAGGTAAACTGTACTAGCAAGAATAATTCCTAAAAGCATAATTGGCAACATTCCAAATTCAGGAACAACATATGTTCCAATAATTTCAACATTTTTTGCATCCTTTGGAATCATCATTCCCAATGCATAGTTATCAGGATATTTGATTAGGTCGTATTGTGTATCTACACCATCAATTGTTAGTTTGTATTGTGCACCTTCAGCAGAAATTACATCTAGTGGTAGTCGTAGCCAAAAAATACTAGTTGAAGGGACACTCTCCATAGTAATTTGGATTGACTTTCTTTCAGGAACTATTTCCATAGAAGATAATTTTGGATATTCTTCTGATTTTTCTAAATTGACTTCAAAACTACCATGATACCCATAATGAATATCATATGTCTCATCATCAATTGTTAGAACATATTTTTCAGAGGAAATTTGAGTGATATCCAGATACTGGGCAAATGCATCCATATCATCAATGACATGACTGCCAAAAGCAAAACTAGTTGGAATCAACGTCAATACAAGAACAGAGACAAAAATAAATTTCACAGTGAAAAATTAATTTTATTAAATATAATTAATTCTCAGATTATCAGAGTCGATAATTTGGAACCAGTATGATTTATCATCAATCTATTTATGGTAAAAAATGAATAATAAAATTATGAGTTTTGGTACAAATGTATCATTTGGAATTGCCTTATTTTTGATATTATCTGTTGGAATTGTAGGGAGTTTCACTAGCGTAGACGCAGAATCTCCAAGAAAGCAGATGAAAAGAGGTGTTTCTGTAGAGGATATTTCTTGCAAAGATGGTTTTTCCTTAGTGATTAGAAATAATGGGTCTCCAGCATGTGTCAGCGAGGAAACTGCAGATAGATTAGAAAAACGTGGTTTAGGAAAAATTGAAGTTAGAGCAGCTCAAGTCACTACAAATTCAGATGTTTCCATAAAAGATCTAGAAAATACTACAGCGCCAATAAAAAAACAGGAAAGTGTTAGAGTCATTCCAGCATCAGTTGGTAGTGTGATTAATTTTTACATTCAAGATGATGACTTGAATTTAGCTCATAGAGCAGTAGAGACTGTATCTACTGCAGGATTGTTTGAATTTACAATTAATGGAGTTTCAATTGATGGCCCTTCAACTATGATTGAAACGGGGCCTGATACTGGAGAGTTTTATGTAAAGTTACAATTACCTGATACCATTAATGGAAGGCCTTTGAGTCAAAACGATGTTGTCTTGATAAAATATTTGGATGCATCAGATTATTCAGGAGATAAACGTGAAATAGAAACACCAGTTACATTGTCAAAATCATATGCAAATGTAGAAACTGTAGGTGGCGGTTCCAGAATAGGTCATGAATTTACTTTTCGAATCTATGAGCCAGATGCAAATTTAGATTCTAGAGATAGAGACCTCATATCTTTGAGTCTATTTGAGTTCAGAGGAGAAGGAGGAATTAGAACTAGTTTGTCAAATCCTAGTTTTGATGCAAATTCCAATTCTCTAATAGAGACGGGGGATAATACTGGTGTCTTTGAAGTGAAAATAAAAATTCCAAGAACTCTAGATGGTAAAACGATTCACATTGGGGATGAATATGAAATTAGATACATCGATAATTCAACTCCATCAGGCTCGAGTGAAAAAATAGTTCTAAAAGGCAGAATTGGTTGAGTTTAACTTAAGCATCACATAGGTGAATGAATAACATAACCTAAAGATTTTATTCGAACCAACAAAGTATTGTTGTGCTAAATACAGTATACAAAGATGCCATCATCAATAGAGAGAAAATGCTATCCATTCTAAAAGGACCTAAATTTGAACAGATTTTACAAAAAGCAAAGCAAAATTGGGTAGAATTTATGCCTACTAAACAAGATGTGGTTACTGCTGGCATAGACAGTAGTTTTAACAATACAAGATTTCAAGGAATTGAACTTTGGGCAACAACTGCAGTATCAATTAAATCGAATGGGGAAGTATTGGTGGATTTACATGATTCAGGATTAGGTTCTGATATAGATCTTTCTAAAATTGCAAGTAAAATGGAAATTGAAGCGTGTGAAAAAACTGTTGATTTAGCAGATTTGGTATTAATGGATGGATCGCTTCATTCACAATTTATGACAAGACAATCATCGCTTGATGCAATGGTTGTAAAAACAATAAAAAAAAGAGATAATGTAATTTTCATTGCAAAGACATCTAATACAAAAAAACAATTTGAGAATTTAGGTTCGTTAGCAGGAGATATTTTTTATTATAATCACATTACAAAAGGGGCAGGATTTAGCAAGATATTTGTTGAAAAGAAATACGGGGTAGATAAAGTAATTTCTTCGACATTTGTGAGGTTAAGTGATTCAACACCAATCATAAAGCTTGAATTTTTAGGCGGAAATAGAGATGATAGTGAAATAAAATCAATAATGAATAAACTATACAAAAGTAGTGTTGGAGGATATCCATATGCATTGAAGTTGGCACATAACAACTGTAAAATATCTGACAAAGAACTTGCAAAAATGGTTAGCTTGTTAGGATTGAGTAATGAAATTGGTTCACGTGAGGTTTTAAGTTGAACACTGGTTTTGTAATAGGAGAATCAAAACCCACATTTGTAACAGCTATTACATCAAGACCGCTTTCTGTTGGCGAATATATTAAAATTGATTCAGATGAAGGAGAAATTCTGGGATTAGTTGAAAAATCATCTGTGTCAAGTGCTGCATTTGCAGATGTCAAAAATTTTGACGAAGCGTTTGAGAGTACAGAGATCGCAGAAATAAACAAGAGAGATAAAACATACACCGCACATATTGGAATTTTAGGATTTTTAGAAAATTTACGTAGGGGACAATCAATAATACCTGCCGTACCACCAATACCGGGAACACCGATATCTCAACCTACAAAAGAAGATCTAGAGACTATTTTTAGCCCACAAAAAGATGGATGGGTCAAAATAGGAAATTTATTAAGAGAAAAAACAATTGAAGCAAAAATCAATCTCGATAAAATTGTTTCAAGACATCTAGGGATATTAGCAATGACAGGAATGGGGAAAAGCAATCTTGTTTCTCTAATTACAAAACAAATTGGAAAACTAAAAGGAACTGTAATAATTTTTGATTATCATAATGACTATACAGCACTAAACATTCCAAGAATAAATGTAATCGATGCAAAAATAAATCCCAGATTATTAGATGCAGATCAATTATCAGAAGTATTAGAAATTAGAGATGGGGCTAATGTTCAACAAAGAGTGCTTAGAATGGCATTTACAAAACAGGTTAAAGAATCAAAAGAGTTTTGGAAAAAGCTAGAAACAGAAGTAGAGTTTATTGTAAATTCAGAAGATAAAAAAATAAAAGAAATCAGAACATCGGCATATAGAGTACAAGACATAATAGAAGAAGCTCAAAGAAGATTTGAAGATATTTTAGATCCAGATATGGGGGATCCAATAAGTTTCATTAAAGAAGGACGTACAAATATTCTAAATATTTCAGAATTATCTGAAAAACAAGCTAATGTTGCACTCGCATTTTATTTACAACAGTTACTCAAAGATAGAAAAGATGCCAGCATAGTAAAACATGGAAGATCAAAAAGAGAAAGAAATTACAAATTTAATTCACCAATTTTTGTAATAATCGAAGAAGCACATGTGTTCATTCCAAAGGATCACGATACTAGTGCAAAGTACTGGGCAGCCAAAATTGCACGAGAAGGAAGAAAGTTTGGATTAGGCCTTGGAATAGTATCACAACGACCACGAAGTGTAGATCTTAATGTTCTCAGTCAATTAGGCTCTTTTGCCATAATGAAGATTATTCAGGAGGATGACCAACGCCAAATTGCAGCTGCTACTGAATCTACTAGCCGTGAATTAATTGCTCAATTAACATCTTTGAACGTAGGTGATGCAGTACTAGTAGGACAGTGGACCAATTTACCATCACTAGTCCATGTAGAAGAGGTAAAAGAAAAAATCATGGGCGCAGATCAAAGTGCAGTCAACGCATGGGCAAATGCAGAAAAAATGAATGGGATTGCAGTGGAGTCAACACAGGGACTTGTTCAAAAAGATTTGTTGTTAGATTAAATGCTATTTTCACATATTTCAGATACACATTTGGGATTAGTACAGTATGGTTCAGAGGAACGAGAGCAAGATGTGTATTATGTTTTTAATCAAGCAATAGACATTTCAATTAAAGATAAAGTAGACTTTATAATATTTGCAGGGGATATTTTTCATGTTCCAAATCCAAATGGGACAGCAATAGTTCAAATGGCAAATGCATTAAAACGGTTAAAGAAAAACAATATAGACTCATTTTTCATTTTAGGAGAACATGACATAAGTCGAATTCGAACAACACCGATTCCATACGTTTATCATAATTTAGAATTTTCTAAATACATAGGACAAGGGGTTCCAATTAATTATAAAGGAGTTTTACTAGTAGGATTTGACAAAATAAGAAAAGCTGAGATTTCTCAGTTTGAAGAGAAATTTAGAATTGTAGATGAAATTGCAGGTAAACATAACGGACACAAAATTTTGGTAATGCATCAAGGGATTACAGAATTTAACAAGTTTGCAGGAGAATTACAATCTACAGATTTACCAAAAAATTTTACATATTATGCAATGGGCCATCTACATGATCATGACATAAAGCAATTCAATCACCTTAATGGGCCAATTGCATATCCGGGTTCTATTGAGCTCACAACAAGTGAAGGAATAAAAGAATCAAAAAAAGGATTTTTTGAAGTAGACATATCAGATAATCAAGTAAAACCTAATTGGATAGAATTAGATACTAGAGAACAATTTTCATTTAAAACTGAGTATAATGAATTAACAAAATCAGTAGATGAAATTTCTAGAAAAATTGAGATTATTGAAAGAAAACCCATCGTAGAGATAAAAATTCATGGTGAAGATATTGAAACGGATCAAATACAAGCACAGATTTCACGGCTAAATTCACTTACATTAAGATGTTTTTGGAGAATTATTTCAAAGGAAGCATCAGATTCTTCAGTATTTCTAGAAAGACCAAGCACGATAGATGACGAAATGCTCAGATTATCAACTAATGCAATTGGTTCAGAACAAATTGCAAATTTTGCAATTAAAGAATTACTCCCACTACTAGCTTCAGGACAAACCAAAGAAGCAACCCAGATCATAATTGAGAATTATGAGAAATTCAAAAAGGAGGCACAGCATGATAACAAAAATTGAATTAGGAGATTTTTTATCTCATTTTGAAACAAATTTAGAATTTGGAAATGGTGTAACAGTATTTGTAGGACAAAACGGTGCAGGAAAATCAAGCATTATAGATGCAATCACATTTGCATTATTTGGACAACATACCAGAAAATCAAATAAAGGACTGATAAAAAGAGGAGCCAATCAAGGGTATGCCAAAGTAGAATTCAACATAAATGGAAAGCAGTATCAAGCAGTAAGAAAAATAGACAACAAAGGGGGGCTAGCTGCAAAGTTTTCTGAAAAAATCAACGGTGAATTTTTAGAAATTGCAGCTGGTGAAAGAAAACAATTCGGTGAATCTATGACATCTGAAATTGAAAAAACTATCGGATTAGGTTTTGAGAAATTAAAAATTGCATCGATTGTGCAGCAAGGCGAGTTAAATGCAATAATTAAAGCAAAGCCAAAAGAATTCAAGGAATTACTTAACGCCATAATCGGAATTGATAAGTTAGATATTGCATCAGAAACTATGAAAATTATTACCAAAAATTTTCGTGAAAAGGTAAGAAATGATACAGGTTATGACGACACACATATAGATATTTTATTACGAGATCTGCAAAAATATAACTTAGAACTTGAAGAATCAAAACCGCAGAAGGAACAGCTAAAAGAAAAACAAATAGAATTACAAAAAGAGATTTCAGATCTTAGAGAAAAATTGGAAACAGAAACTCCAAAAATTGACAAAATTAATCAATTAGAGTTAAGAAAAAAAGAATTACAAGTTTATGCAAAAACAGCAATACAAGAAATCCAACAAGAGATAGCCGAAAAAGAGCACAAAATACATGATTGTGAGGGTTGTTTCGAACATGTTAACATGAAAAAAGACCTAGAATCAAAAATGGAACGAATAGAATTAGCAGTTGAAGAAAATCAAAAACGAATTCAAGATTTGAGTAGTCAGATTGCATCGCTTAAGGAAAAACAGGCTCTTGCTGAAAAGATCCAATTAAAAGATAATAAATGCCCAGTTTGTGACTCGAAAGTTGAAAAACTTAATCCATTATTTCAAAAAGAACATTTGATTCAAGAGATATCAGATATTAATGAGCAAATAATTTCAGTAGAAAAAGAACGTATCACATACAATCAAAAAAGAATTGAATTTTCTCAAAAATTACAAAATGCAAGAGATGCCGAAGCAACATTAAGAGCACATTCTATCAAAGATCAAGAGGATTTGAGAAAAATCAAGGATGAAATAAAATTAAAGAAAAATAGTGTTCAAAACATCCCGATTTCTAACAACGTGAATTTATTAGAAATATCTCAAATTGATTCACATGCTAAAATGATTTTTGAAAACATTATAAAATTAGAACAAGAAACAAAAGGATTTAGTCAAAATGAATTTCTAAATCTTAAAAAAACAATAGATGCGAAACAAAATGAACTTTCACAAATAGATCAACAGATTGGTGCAGTAGCACAGAAAATTACAAAATATAATGAACAAATAAAAATATTGCAAGACATAGTTTCAGATCTTAAAATCGTTAAAAAATACGTAGAGAAATTAGATACAATTCAAGTTAACATATTCAGTAGAGATGGTCCAGTAGCAATGAGCTTAAGATCATGGGCACTAAACACTATATCAATAAAATCTTCAGAATATCTTACACTGCTAAATACAAAAATTCAAAGAATATTACTTTCAGAAAAAACTAGAGACATATCCATATCATGTTATTCTAAAATTGAAGTTTTGGATATTGAATCTCTCAGTGGTGGTGAGCAAGTTAGTGTTGCACTTGCGCTGAGACTTGGCATGGCAAGTTTACTTGGAGCGTCAAATCTCAATCTAATGGTTCTGGATGAGCCTACCACACATCTTGATGCGGAGCGTAAAAAAGCTCTTGTAGGAGTATTATCACAATTATCAGACATCACTAATATTGGAAAACCAATGCAATTTATCATAATTACTCATGATTCAGAAATATTTGAAGATTCGAATGTAGAAAAGATATACAAATTTGAAACTACTGAACAAGGTAGCAAAGTAATTGCACTATAATGAAATTAACATTTCAAATACATAATAAATAAAGTTCAATCTAACAATTCCCAATCCTTATTCCCACACTTGCAAGAAACACCAGAATCTTTGAGATATTTTTCATACTCTAAATCAGAACACGGCCCCATTTCAGGAATAGAAAATCTCACTTTACAATTCCTGCATCTAACAACAAGTGATTCCATCTACAATTCATAGTTGAAATAGAACAATTGTATGTTTACAATATTTACAGCAAAAATCTACTGTACGATTACTTTGCCTGTCATCCAAGGATGTAACATACAGTAATAATCATACTCACCAGCATCAGTAAAGAAATTTTCCCATGTTCCTTTTGGTATTATCATACCTGAATCAAATAATCCATCATGTACCGCATTTATTCCACTAGTTACAGTATGAGCTGCAGAATCAGCATTAACCCAAACTACTGGCTCTCCAGAGTAAATTTCAGCTGTATAAGGAAGGTAGCATTCATTTGTAGTTTCACATCCAGGAGAACTAGACCCTAATGCCATTGTAATTTCAACTGGTGCTGAACGTTTCTCTGTTGGTTCAGGAGTTGGTTCTGTAACTGGTTCTTCAACTGGTGCTGGTTCTTCAACAGGTACAGGTTCTTCAACTGGATTTACATACACCTCTTCAAATTCATTCACACCAATTTGGCCAATCATCCAAGGATGAACCAAACAAAAGTAAGGATATGTTCCTGCTTTATCAAAAGTAAAATCAAAAGTAGTTCCAGACATAAACAATCCAGAATCAAATACACCATCAATTCCATCTGGAGTTCCAGAAGTCACAGTATGAGCTGCTGAATCATCATTACTCCATGAGACAGTATCGCCAACATTAATCTCTAAAGAATATGGCAGATAGCAAGTATCACTAGTCTCACATCCAGGAGATGACACACCTTGTGGAATTGAAACTGTATGAGTTGTTGGAAGAGCAGGCATTGTCATAACTGGAGATACCATTCCAGGAGATTTCACAGAAGTAAGAGAGTAACTTACTGTAAATTGAGTAGTGTTTTTAGTGTGAATTGCAAGTGCATTGCCTGCAAACTCCCAAGAGCCCATTGCATTTTTAGGATCAACAAATGTCATCTCAAAAATATTCGTACCATCTACAGTCCAAATTTTTTCTGGGTTTTCATCAGGACCTATTGGGCCTCTTAATGATATCAGCTGAATTGGTTCTGATGCAGAGTATGAAAGAATTCCAGAATAAACATCACTTGATGGAGCAATAATTACTGCAATTTGGTGGGATTCGTGTCCCATTCCAGGGTCTTGTACTGAATCCATAGTTCCAGACATTACAGTGTCAGACATAGAACTATCAAAATCTGCTTTGTAATCAACAGTAAATGGCGTTGTATTTTTTGTGTGAATTGCAACTGCATTGCCTGCAAACTTCCACTCTCCAATGGCATCATCTGGAGTTACAAATGTCAATGCATATTTTGTTGTACCATCCGGAGTCCAAGTTGGTTGTCCTTTAGCTTCGCCATCTTTTAGTGGACCATGTAAAGCAATTAGCTGAATTGGTTCTGATGCATCATAGTGTAATGTACCTGAGTAGATTTTATCAGATAATGGAATGACTGAAACTGATTGATGTGCTTCATGTCCAACTCCTGGATGCTGTGTAGATACCATTCTAGTGAATCCATCTTGTAATGGTTTTTGAACTGCACATTCACCAGGATACGCAAGTTGTGCATTTGCTGCACCTAACATACATGAATTACCATAAGTTATACCGTCAACACCACAAACTGGATCATACTGCATAGTACATGCAACAGGTTTTGCTTCAGGTTCTACAATATATCCAGGATCCATTGCGATGAAAGATAAACTGATTGCTACTAAAACACCAACTGCTGCAATTATTCCAACTGTAAAATTCATCTTATCCACCTGTTAGTTTTGCAAACTTTTCATTCTTACTTAACTTTTCCATAAATTCAATATTTGATAATGCGACCACAGCAGACTCTACTACCGGAGTCTCTGGATCATTTAATGCTTTTTCTAAAACTGCTTTTGCATCTTTTGAGCCAATCACACCAAGTGCTATTGCAGCTTCGTGTCTTACAAACAAACTTGAGTCATTAAGTGTGGCATCAGCCAAAGGAGGAATGCAGCTAGATAGACACATCTGCCCAAGTGAAAATGCTGCTTCATGTCGTACAAGCTCATTTGTATCATTTTTCAAAACTTGCGCCACATGTGGAACTTTATCTTCGCCACCAAAATCAACTAGTATGCAAGTAGCCCTAGTTCTTATGACAAAATCGGGATGAGTTAAAAGATTCACAAAGTAGGCAGTATCTTTTTTTTCATACTTTGCCTCCATCTCTGCAAATAGATCCAATCTGTTTTGAGTTACTGCCTGCATTTTGCTTTCAGGTTTTTTATATCCTATATTAGGTTACCCGAAAAATCTGCATCATCTTGAATATGCGTTATCTTTTTAAAAGAAAAAAAATCAACGTCGAACAATGAGTGTAGTAATAGGACAAAAAGCACCAAATTTTGCAGTTTCTGATTGGGTTCAAGGTGCTCCTACAAACTTTGATCAGGAAAAAGACCACATCGTATTAGTGGAGGTGTTTCAGGTAAATTGTCCGGGTTGCTTTATGCATGCGCTACCTGAGGCAATTAACATCTACAACAAATACAAAGATGATGGTGTACGTGTAATAGGAATCGCTACTGCCTTTGAGGATTATGATAAAAATACTTTGGAAAATTTGAAAAAATTAGTTGAGACAGGCGAAGTAATCGGGGAGACAAAAGATGCACTATCAATGTACGGACAACTACAATCAGGTAAACTACCATACAAAATTCCATTTCCATTAGCTATGGACAAACTAACCAAGATAGATGGTAAAGTAAGTGATGATAAAGTAATGCAGTTTATCTACGGACAAATTCCAGAATTTGATTCACAGCCAGAAGAATATAGAAAACAGATAATCCAAAGGGTCAGAGATTACATGAAATCAAAAGAGTATTCAGCAGAAACTTTTGAGAAATTTGCTTTACAAGGAACTCCTTCAATGATCATAGTGGATAGAAAAGGAATCTTGAGAGATGTCTCCTTTGGACAATCAGGTAATGTAGATGCAGTTATTCAAAAACTATTAAACGAATAAAATTATTTAGATTTTTTATCTTTCTTTGATTTACTTTTATTTTCCAAAAGGTCTATTGCTCGCTGATTTGATAGAGTCCAGGCTTTGAACATCTGCCTAAAAACTTCATTTAGCTGTTTGTTCTCCGAAGTTCCTATCTGTACCTTGTAAGACTCCCAAGCAGCAATGATTGATTGATTGCTTTTTTTTAAAAATGCTAGCGCCTCTTTTTCTCCCAACAATGAAGGTGGTAAAATCACCGCTATTTTAGGCAATATCTAAAGTATAACAAGCAACACAGATAGCATCACAACAATACAAAATCCGCCAATTAATGCAACCTTTCCATTATCCACAAATATTCACGATACATACAAAATAAAAATAAATCTCAAATCAATACCCCCAAAATGGAGTACTAAGTAACATCATCATTATTCCATAAAATGCAGCAACACTGATTGCAACAGCAATAGCACCTTTAGTGGATTTTTTCATACGATGATACAAATTAGTTCAGACTTAAGGATTTTTAATTTCTCATTAAATTCAATCTAATGAAATTAGCGTAAAGCTTGTTTTAGAGTATCATTGATTACTTGGAATAACTGTAAGATGAGTTTGTTTTCTGTATGATTTTTGCTTGTTTAGCGCGAAGTTTCTTGTCAATATCATCTTCAATCATTACTGTGATTCTTTTTACCATTAATTATTATTTTATGATTTATCATATTTAAGAAGAAAAGATCTTCCTCACTAGTGCTAATTATGATAATCTTTATTGATGAGTTTTGAATTTAATTTCACAATTACTACTGTAGGTGCTACAAAATACATTCCAATGTTTAACAGTATTACAGAAAGTCCCAATCCGACCATCATAAATTCAGAATCATCAGATAAAGACAATATAGAAAGAGATGAGATCATTGGAGTAATAGTAATCTTTACTAGTTCTTTGAAAATTGGATTTTCACGCTCGTAATCAGCAATTACAGGGCTAAATGAATAATACACATAGTTAAATGAATTCATAAATAATTTTCCTAATTCTGTTTTGAGTAATTGATTATCTCTAATTTCACGCAGTTGTTGTATCTGCGGAGCTAGTTCACTACCATATGCTGCAGTTGCAATAAGACAACCACCACCATTATCAATTTTAGTCGGTTCATCAGGTATAGTTTGATTGAATCCACGAAGATAATCAGTGCCTATAATCTCGATTTTACTATCACCAGAGCCTGTAAAATTTAATGTAATAAATGAAATTTGATTATTGATTTTTACTTTGGGAGAATACTCCTCACCATTTATGTAAAAAGTGAAATTTCCACTCAAAAGAGTTTGTGGAATGTATATCTCACCTAAATTATTTTCAAGACCACTAGTAATGTATAGAGTAAGACGTTTTTGATCATCATCAAATTCATAATTTGAAATATCAAAGTTTGAAACTGTTTGAACTTCAAAAGAATGTCCTCCAGTTTTAACATCCAATCTATTTACTAATCCAGTCCTGTCAGATAGTTGAGCAAATGCAGGTGTAATTACTAGTAGTAAAAGTAAAACGAATAAAATTGATTTCAATTTATGCGGTAATTTGAGGAATTCTTTGTCGTAATTCTTTGTCTTGTGCAATTCTTGGATGCATTGGGTCTGCCAAGATAACTTCAAACCAGTAATGCATACCATCTTTGTAAACAAAGTATGAACCTAAAAGTTTCATGTTAGGATATCTTTCAAGTACTCTTCGTACTGCAACTGTCTTCATGTCATCATCTGCTTTGATTCGAGTAACACCAAGATGTTTTGGTCTTCTTCCAGCAACTGGTCTTTGTTTTCGCATACCACCAGTACCGACTCTCATTCTAACAACGACAATGCCTTGTTTTGCTTTGTAACCTAATCTACGGGCTCGTTGCAAACGACTTGGTCTATCTATACGAGTAATGGCATTATCTTTACGCCATTCTACTACTCTTTCTCTAATTTCAGGAGTATTCTCTTTCCATAGTTTGATCCAAGTTTTGTCTTGTATACTAGGCATATCGATTTTAGTAAAATCACCCTTTAATAACTTAAATCGTCTAGCGCCCGCTAAGCAATCAAAATGCTCCTTGAGTGGGTATTTCAACCGCACCCAAAGAGTTTGCATCCGCAGAAAACTCGATAATTCAAGTCATCACATTTCATTAAAAAGGATTTCTGAGTATAGATTTGAGATTTTTATTGAGTAATCATAAAGAAAAGCAGATGAAGACAATACAAGGGATACTCATCATGGCATTGGTGGCCTTTGGTACTTTACCGAGTGTTTATGCCATACCTTCTGTTGAAATTGTAATGGAAAAAACCACTTACAATTATTGTGAAAAATTATTCTATACCATCAAAGTCTCTGAAATTACCGGCGACTCTGCAATTTTACATATTACTGATCAAGCAGGAAAAACAAGCAGTGCAATTCCAATTCCAATATCAAAGTTAGAAACTCCAATTCCATCTGTTATGCCATTTGAACCAGAAATTTTTCCTCCAGGAAAATATATTTTAGATGTTGAATATTCAGGCGGAGAAGATACAATATCATTTGATTTGTTGGATTCAGAAAATGTATGTATATCAACTGTAATGAAACAATTTGCATTTAGTTGGCTTAACAATCAAATTTCTGACGGATTTTTCATAGATGCAATAAATAAATTTGTAGATAAAAAAGTAATCAATATTCCGGATAACTTGAGTGAAAAGAATCTTCAAGACATACACATACCAATTTGGGTAAAAAATGTAGTTGCGTGGTGGCTTGAAGAAAAAATTTCAGATGGTGAAGCAGCAAAAGCAATTCAATATTTAATTAACAAAGAAATTATCATAATTTAAAAAAAATGAACAAATACTCAAAGATAACACTAATGGCAATAATTGTAATAATAATTCCATTTGCATATTCAATATTGAATATCTTTGCAGCCTACCAGTTACAATTCAGATGGAGCGAAGACAAGTTCAGTTTTTTTGAATTATCAAATGGTGGAGATGTAGAATTTTGTAATACAATGCCATATTGGATGAGTCTTAATAAATTTGAAATAATTACTTTTTATGATATGAAACAAAATGGAATATTTACAGTGTATCCACTTACAATAAATCCAACATCATCTACTATTCAAAAAGGAGTGTTTTCCTCTCAAGAATTTACTGCGGCACAATATGTGTTTATGAATTTAGATTTTGAATTCGACGGAGGTGATATCAGAATAGACCCAAACAAGTTGTATGTAATGGTAAACATCAGTACTCCTATTATCGGAATAATTCCACATACTATCACTTTACAATATTCAGGATTTGAATTTAGTAATTTAATGAATAATGAAAAATTAAGTTGCTAGATTATTTACTACTCTTACTTGCTTTTGACATTATAGCCAAAACAAGTCCAATAATACCTGCAATGATAAATGCTGCTACAACTCCAATAACTAGTTGTTTTCCTAATCCTTGAGGAGTGACTTCAGATTCGGTAACTGGTTCTGCTATACATTCACCATCTTCAAGTACAGTTCCAGGTCCACATCTTTCATCTAAAATACAAACACCATCTTTGAGAATTGTTCCAGGTCCACATTCTGTCTTTGGTTTTTCATCGACTGGTTTCTCAACAGGTGTAGGAATTGTTACTTCCTCTTCTTCTTCAGGGATTACTTCTGGTTCTTCTTCTGGTGTAGTTACTTCCTCCTCTTCTTCAGGAGTTATTGCTGGTTCTTCAGTTATATCTTCAGATGAACCAAATTGAGAGCCAATAATTTCAATCTCCTCAGTTCCAAAAGGCAGGGTAATGCTTAGAGTTCTACTTTGATCATTGGTATCAGTTTCAGAATATTCTGGCTCATCACCATCAACTAGAACGATAAAGTCATCATCTTCACCTTGATAAACAGAATCAAAAAAGTTTCTATCCAAGATAATTTCTAAAATTCCTGGAGAATCAGTTACATCCACTTCAATAATCAGAGAAACAAAATCAGCGTCAGCAGTAATCGAAGAAACAGTTACTCCTGTGCCAGTATAATCAACATCATAAGAGACTCCATTTACGTCAACAGTGAAAGTCTCTGCATAAACAAAAGCAGATGAAATGATTGCTACTAAAATTAATCCAATTGAGATTTTTACAAGTGAACCCAAACTTGGCATTCTTCCTAGTCGGTCAGATTGTACATCCATACCTTGACTTCTCCTCATAAGGAGTTTCTACAAAATCCGTCTTAAAAAGAATGAGGCGATATTTAATCACGTATCAGTCAAGCTTTTTTGGGTTATTCTTCTAGTTTACGCAGAAATCAGATTACGCCACGCAGAATCTGAATAATTTTCTCCCCAATTATGTTGGCTGCCAAAGATTGAGCCTCCTTTGTTTGAGCCCCAATATGAGGAGTTAGAATCACATTATCCAACTCGGCTAATTTGTTTCCTATTGCAGGCTCTTTCTCAAAGACATCCAAAGCAGCACCGCCCAAATTACCATTTTTTATTGCTTCATACAAAGCATCTTCATCGACTACTCCACCTCTTGAAGTATTGATAATTTTCGCAGTCTTTTTCATGGTAGCCATTTTTTGAGCATTAAGCAAATGATATGTAGAGTCTAACAAAGGAACATGTATTGAAATATAATCAGAACTTTGCAATAATGTATCCAAATCAGCTTTCATCAATCCAACTTCTTTTGCAAACTCTTCATCAATTGGAACTACATCATAACCAATAATATTCATGTTTAGTCCTCTTGCAAGTCTTCCTAATCTTTTTCCAATGTTTCCTAATCCAATAATTCCAAGATATTTACCTCTAAGCTCTGTTCCTTTTAATTCACTCTTCAACCACTGACCATTTCTAATTGCCCTATCACCTCTTGCTGTTTGTCTAGACAAAGTCAGCATAAATCCCAAAACTAATTCAGCAACTGCATTCATTGCACCTTCTGCAGCATTGATTACTCGGATATTCTTTTCTTTAGCTGCCACTTGATCAACGTTATCTAATCCGACTCCAACCCGGGCAATGATTTTACATTTATCAGCTTTCTCGATCATATCTCGTGTTAGAGTAGTTCGACTTCGAACAATCACGATGTTGAAATTAGAAATTTTTTCTTTAATTTGTTCAGGAGTAATTTTTGGTTCATAAGAAACTTTCAATCCATTATCCTGCAATATCTTATTCAAAACTGGATCTACTTCATCACAAATTAAAACAGAATCATCAAATCCCATACAATTAAGAAAAAAACTACAGAATATAACTCATTAAGAATAGAAAAAGAGAAAAAGTTGAATTTAGTACCTATCTAAGGTACTGGTGGTAATGTTGGTATTACTTCCCATAAAGGAATCATACCTGCATCTTTCATTTCAGAAGCTACTTCATCAGTGTATAGACCATGAATGTTTACTGCTGGATGTGCAATGCTATTCATTCCCATTGGAGGGACAGCATCACTTGGGTTACCCAATGCATAAGCATATGATGGAACTGGTGCTGGAATTACTCCTGCATCAACCAATCTTGGATTCAATCCAAATGGATCACCTGCTACAAATACTGTAGCTGCGCCAGTGTAAATTGCGGCATAGTCGTGATTAACTGCTGCATATGCACCTGGTTCATCAAATACCAAGTCAACAATCATTCCTTGTGAGCCACCGAGTAACCATGTTTCAGTTGCTGCGGATTGTACTCTGTTACCTTGTGTAACTCTGTCCAAGATTTCACCAACAATGTGGAAAAATACTGGTTCGTTACCTTGGTTTTCAACAAAGAGTCTTACATGTTGATCATTTTCAACAAATAAGAGTTGTGATTGGTACTGCTTGTGTTCAAGTCCATTCCATGGTTGTGCAACAAAGATGTTCTTGTTTGCATCACCTTTTACAAGGATGTTATGTAACATGTTTGGTACATAACC
>JAGXTE010000020.1 GCA_018334095.1 Nitrosarchaeum sp. | reverse complement strand
AAAATTATTCAAAATGAGTTAAATTCACAACAGATCAGAAAAAGTTCGAGAGCAAAATATCAGATTTTTGATGAATCTGAATTTACACGAGGCAGAGAGATACTGGGGGATCTAATAGTTCATGGCATGATAGCCTCAGGAGGGACAGATATTGATTGGTTAATTGAGCACAATGGATGCTTTATCATTATGGAATTCAAGGGATTTCATAACGATAAGATAAACATTCCAAAAGGTCAAATTATTGCGTATGAAAAATTACATGAGAAGCTAAATCAATCTACAAAATGTTATTTGTACATAATTGGTTGTGATGACATTGATTTTTTAAATCCCGATTCATCGATTTGGATCTTTGAAATGAAACAATGGAAAAATGGAGCAATTCCAAAAAACACTAGGGATATTTATGGTGAAGATTCAGGAAAACAAAATAAATTTATCGTATATCGGGAATATATGGAAGAGATAAACATTGAAAAATTAAGGGATATGATTGATTCGCATTGGAAAGAATTTGAAAGAATTAAACCTTAAATGAAAATGTTTTTGATTTTGTTTCCATGTTATTCTCTACTTTTATTGTGAATGTACCAGATTTGTCCCAACCAGTTCCTCCAGCAATTGCTAGAGTAGAAAACCTACCATCTTTTTTTACAGATATTTGTTCGGACCAAACTAATTGACCATTTTGATTTTCTATTGAGATGTTAATTTTTTCAGACGTATTTGATTTTCCACTAATTGAGATAATGTCGCCTTTTTGATATGACGATAAATCAGTTTGAATTGAAAGTGTGGCAGAATCTGCATCTATTGTTTTAGAATCATCAGATACTATAGAAATTCCAGATTGAGAGATACCAATGATAACTATTATTGCCAATACTGCTACACCAACACCTATTAACATTTTAGGATTTTTTGGTTTTTTCTGAATAATTTGTGGAGCCATTGAAGTTGAAATTTCAATTTTTTGCTGTAATGATGTTGATGGAACAATTACATCAGGAATAGTTTGTTTTTCTTCGGCAGGTTGGTCTTCTATATTTTCAGGCAATCTACCAAGATATTTTTCTGCTAAATTTTTAACATAATTTCTCTCATAATTGCTAATTACTTCATTATTTTCACAAGCTCTAAGAATTTGCTTTAGTATACGTTCATCTCCCTTTTCTTTATCAAGTAAGGTTTGGACATCATCAAATAGAGGATCAGTCATACCATTTTATTCTCCTAACAGATTATTTATGAAGTTACCTTGTTTAAGATTACTAAGAATTAATACAAATAGGCTTGAATTACTGGTTAAACCAGATACAGATAATTATTTAGAATATATTTTTTGAGCTTGAATTATAACAGTTCTGATATAGTCTTTTGCAGTAGAATCAGAAACGCCCATTTGTTTAGCTCTTTGATATAGAGCATATTCTTGAGGATTACTCAAATAGTATTTTAAAAGATAATTTAGTCGATGAGATCTTTTCTCTTCACTTTTCATGTATCTACTTTATTTTAATGCTAAAAAGGCCAAAGGATTATGTTATAACCAGTTGATCCCAATGTATCATAGAATTCGAATTAAAACATGTGATCTTTTTTAAATAATAGAAATTTAGTGAAGCAAATGAAGCATATCGAGGCAACGATTCAAAATGACAAAATTGGTCCAGTTGCAGATGCCATTAAAGACATGGTTGGAGGCTTTACTGTATTAGAAGGAAATGGTAGAGGTTCAGGTCAAAGACAAACCATAAGAGGTGGAAGAGGCACTGGTACTTTTATTGCAGAATTCAATAAAGTTGCGACTGTTAGTACAATTGTAGAAGATTCAAAAGTAGAAGCAGTCATCAAAGCAATTTCAGAAGCAGCATTTTCAGGAAAAGCAGGCGATGGGATTATTGCTGTGTCAACAATTGATGATGTTATAAATATTGCATCAAAAAAGAGAGGCACTGAAGCTCTCTAATTATTTTCTTTTCATCAAAATTATAAAATGCTGATAAAAGTTAATAATTTTAAATTATTTAGAATAAAATTTGAAATCATGAAAATTCATAAATTATAAGGTGGTCTTAAAATAAAAAGTCATTGAAGGGACTATATTGGTTGATTTTAGGATTGTCTGTTTGGTTTATTCCAACTATAATATTTCAAATAATAATTACATCTGAGGATTCATTAAAAACAGCAGAAGAAGCAGTGTCGGATATTCCAAAAGAATTAGTGTTGGTTTTGTTTGCAATCTCTTTACCGATTATAGTTAAAGGTGTAATTACAACCCGTAAAGAACGTAAAGCATCAAAAGATAATGAAAATGTGAAGAATAAAAAATCCAGAAAATAGTCAACTGAGAGGATAACAATGGTTTCCTCTCAGTGAGGTATCCCTTTGGGGGACATGTGGTTTGAAGGGATAATCAACCATTACAATTTAAGTATAAAAGCAAATGATTTGGTTATTCTAAAAAGATTTTAGATTAAGCATACTTTTTAATTAATTCATAACAAAAATAATCATTTATTATACAATCATCAACTATAGAATAAATATTAGAAAATAAAATGAACGATAATTTTTACCAACAGAGATTAGATGAAATTTTCCAAGAACACGACATAAGATTTGCGGGATTTATAGATAGTGAAGGGAGTTTGATAAAAGGTAAATTTAGAGAAGATATCATTCCTTTTGAAACAAATGATGAGCAACAGAAAATATTTAGAGAATTAGCTTATAGAGTAGCAACTAGAAAAAATTTTGATTATTCTATGGGTCTTGTAAAATATTCAGCATCAAGACGTGAAAAATTGGTAATGATGAGCTTTCCTCTAAAGAAAAATATTCTTTTAATTACTACTGAACCAAATGTGAACATAGATAGATTGGCATACAAAATCCTTCAGATTCTTGAAAAATAGCATAAAATTTCTTGATTAAAATAATTATTTTAAAATAATTAATAATACAGATACATAAATTCATTTAAATTAAAATTTTAAATCAAACAAATTTTCAAAAAAAAATAAAGTATCTAATTAATCAGTAATGCAAATTAACAATATGTCATCAAAAATAAAATATATTTTTGGATGTAAGCATGATAATCGAAGTATTTTATCAACTGCTATTTTTGAACGAGGATTGGAATTACCAGCTATCTATTGCAATGATTGTATTACAATTTGCAATATTTGTCTAAATAAAGAAAAAACAAGAAGATATGATAAACTTGAATTATGTGAAAAATGTTACTTGAATGTCATAAAAACTTTGAAGCACTAAGTCTCTTGCTCTATAATTACATTTAATGTCATAGTAGTTCTAACATGAGGTAATTTTCTAATACCTTTTGTAATAATATTCTCCAGTAGTTTGTAGTCAGATGTTTCAATTTTACAAATAACATCGTAATATCCAAATACCACATCAGCCTCTTTTACTTCTTGAATATGACTCAAATTTTTTAAAATATTGTATTCTTCGCCTTTATCACCGTGAATAACCACATATGCCTGGACATTGTTTTTACCTAACATAGCTCCAATAAGTTTTTCAGATGCTTTGAATAGATCTTTACCTTCTGAGCGAGTAAGAGTTACTGTTGAATGGATTTTAGGTATTTTACGGATTACATTTGTAATAGTTTTTTGAATTTTTTCTTCAGAGTCTGATTCTATTTTTGAAACAATATCATAAAGACCAAGAGTACCATGTACTTCAATAACATTTTCAGTTGATTTTAATGATGAAATTACACTTTTTTCTGAGCCCAGATCACAATTTATCAGTACATATGCTCGTGGCATTAAGACCTAATTATTGATGTCCTTCCATGCCATTAAAGTTAGTGTTGATCTAATTTTTGCAATCTCTTATTTTCCAAGTTGTTGTTTCACGGCGTTTCGATTTGTTTTGATTCTACCCTAGTATGTTGTAGTGAAGTTAAACATAAGCATCATTCATGATTTTTTCAAGTTCAATTAGATTTTTTGTTCTAGAAATTTTTGGTCGCAATTTTGCACCACCATTCATTCCCTTGGTAAACCTCATTGCCTGACTTTTGATGTTTGAAAATTTTATGTTGTATTGGGTTGTAAGATGCAGATATTCAAAAAACGCATCTAGTTTATCTTTGAATGTATATTTTTTATAAGTTCCAGTTGTCAAGTAATCGTTAATTTGTTCAAACAGAAATGGATTACCCATTGCACCTCTACCAATCATGATATAATCACAACCAGTTTGATCTATCATTGTTTTAGCATCCTCAGGTGTTGTTATATCACCATTTCCAACTATAGGAATGTTGGATATCTCTTTTAGTTCTTTAATCATTTGCCAATCGGCATTACCAGAGTATCCCTGAGTTACTGTTCTAGGATGAAGTGTTATCATTTGTATTCCTTCATCTTCAGCAATTTCTGCAATATCTTTAAAGAGATATTTACTTGCCTCAGTAACTCCTAAACGTATTTTCAAAGTTACTGGTTTTTTAACAGCGTTAACAAGAGTGCTAAAAATTTGTTGGGTAAGGTTAACTTCTTGTAATAGAGCCCCACCTGCCATTTGTTGTGTAATATGTGGTGCCGGACAACCCATATTGTAATCAATTATATCAAAAAAAGGCTCTACAATCTTTGCAGCTTTTTCTAATGCTAAAAGATCAGAACCAAATAATTGAACAGATAAAGGTCTTTCCTGTTCAGAGTATTCTAAAAATTCCTGAATAGTTTTTTTATTTTCTTTTAGTTGTTTTTCTTTAGCAATTATACTGTGAATACTAGTGAATTCGGTTACTACCAACCCCGCTCCCATTTTTTTACATTGTAATCTTAATGCAGGGTCACTAACACCTGCCATTGGTGCTAAAAAGGCTCTACTTGAAAAAGTTGGAAGCATTATGAAAGTTTTGGATTTTGGATATATTTATCATGTTAATGGATTTTTTCAAATTAGAAAAATCAAAAAACTATTGCTCAGGGCAGCCGTCAATTATTCCAATATAATCTTCTGATTCTAGTGGGCATTTATCAATATCATTGATAATACCATCTAGATCATCATCGTGAACAAATCTTTGTTGTTCTGGAGCAGTATCAGGACAGCCATCCCAATCTCTATATTTATTCCAAGTTTCAGGAGCTGTTGGGCATGAATCTAAATGATCAGGATATCCATCAGAATCAGAATCAGGTTGTGTCGGTGCAGTTGAATCTGCTCCTCTCACATCTGGGCAACCATCCCAATCCAAATATCCGTTAAAGTTTTCTTTTTCGTTAAGACATGAATCCCATCTGTCATCAATTCCATCCTCATCAGCATCTGGGAATTGATAAGATGTGGTAGCATCAGAAGTTACATCAGGGCAGCCGTCATCATCTTGGAAATTATTGTAAATTTCTGGATTTGATGGACATGAATCTAAATAATCTGGAATTCCATCTCGATCAACATCAAGAGTTGATGTAAATTTATCAGGGCAGCCGTCAGTGTCTTTGAATCCGTTAACGGTTTCTGGTTGAGTTGGACACAAGTCTAAATTATCTACAATACCATCACCGTCTGTGTCTGCAGTTATCTTATCAGTAGAAGGTAACGAATCAGGGCAACCGTCAGTGTCTTGGAATCCATTATAATTTTCTCTAGTGTATGGACATAAATCGTTGTCACCAAATATACCGTCATAATCAGAATCTCCAATTGATTTTAAATCAAGACTATCAGGACAACCGTCATCATCTTGGAATTTGTTAAAGTTTTCACGTTCTTGTGGACATTGATCAATAGAATCTGGAATTGTATCATAATCAGAATCAATCAAGACTCCAGAACGTGCTGTTACTGTGTCAGGACAACCATCCCAATCCAAAAATCCATTAAATGTTTCTGGTTCACTAATACATGAATCCCATCTGTCATCAATTCCATCACCATCAGCGTCTGGGAATTGGTAAGATGTGGTAGCAGAAGGTGCTATATCAGGACAGCCGTCAGTGTCTTGGAAATTATTGAAAGTTTCCCTAGTGTATGGACATAAATCATTGTCACCAAAAATACCATCATAATCAGAATCAAGTGAAGGTGTAAATTTATCAGGACAGCCGTCATCATCTTGGAATCCATTAATTGTTTCTGGTTGAGTTGGACACAAGTCAAAACGATCTATGATGCCATCACTGTCAGTATCTGCAGTGGATTTATCATCGGAGATACTATCAGGGCAGCCGTCATTGTCTTTGAATTTATTGTATGTTTCTTGAACATATGGACATAAATCGTTGTCACCAAATATACCATCACCGTCAGCATCACCTGCTATTTTATAATCGACCACATCAGGACATCCATCATTATCTTGGAATTTGTTAAAATTTTCACGTTCTTGAGGACATTGATCAATAGAATCTGGAATTGAATCATAATCAGAATCAATCAAACTTCCAGAATGAGTAGATATAGTATCTGGGCAGCCATCCCAATCCAAAAATCCGTTAAAGGTTTCTTTTTCGTTAAGACATGAATCCCATCTGTCATCAATTCCATCACCATCAGCGTCTGGGAATTGGTAAGATGTGGTAGCATCAGAAGTTACATCGGGACAACCGTCTTCATCTTGGAATTTATTGTAAGTTTCAGGAGCTGTTGGGCATGAATCTAAATGATCAGAAATACCATCTCTGTCAGTATCTTTTGATGAAATATTATCAGGACAACCGTCTTTATCATCAACACCATTGAATGTTTCTGGTTGAGTTTTACATGAATCTAAATCATCAAAAATACCGTCACCGTCAGTATCTGCAACTATCTTATCTGTAGATGGTGCCAAGTCAGGACAGCCGTCTTCGTCTTGGAATTTGTTGTAAGTTTCTCTAACGGTAGGACATGTATCAAGATGATCTGGAATTCCATCAAAATCAACATCATACCATGGAACAAAGGCAGATGGACACCCGTCAATTGTACCTTTATAATCTTCTTTTAGATTTGGACATAGATCAAGATTATTGGGTACTCCGTCATTATCATTATCTTCAACAGCGAATGCACTACTTTGGAATATACCAACAGAGGCAATCAAAAGTAAAAATCCAAAAATATAATATTGTTTCATCATCTTTGATTTCGATATTATCGAGTATTTATTAAATCTCACGTTAAAAAGATCCTTCTATAAAATATCTAACAACAAAAGAGGCTCTATTGCTCTGGGCAGCCGTCAATTATTCCAATATAATCTTCAGATTTTAGAGGACATAGATCTTCATCGTTGATAATACCATCTAGATCATCATCGTGAACAAATCTTTGTTGCTCTGGAGCAGTATCAGGACAACCGTCAGAATCATTGTATTTATTCCATGTTTCAGGTGCAGTTGGACATGAATCTACTGAATCAGAGTAACCGTCACCGTCAGAATCAGCCCGGTTAGATATAGTAGATTCAGCTCCTGGAACATCTGGACATCCATCCCAATCAAGATATCCGTTAAAGTTTTCTTGTTCAGTTAGACATGAATCCCATCTGTCATCAATTCCATCACCATCAGCATCTGGGAATTTGTAGTCAGTTGCAGTACTAATTGCTACATCAGGGCAACCGTCTTCATCTTGGAATCTATTGTAAGTTTCTGGGTTTGATGGACATTCATCTATTGTATTTGGAATGCCATCACCGTCAGTGTCAAGAGTAGATGTAAATTTATCAGGACAACCGTCTTTGTCTTGATAATTATTGAAGGTTTCAGGTTGAGTTGGACATAAGTCTAAACTATCAGTAATGCCATCACCGTCAGTGTCTGCAGTGGATTTATCATCTGCAACATAGTCTGGACAGCCATCAGAATCTAGATATCTATTGTATGTTTCTTTAATTAGTGGACAGTGATCAATTTCATCTGGAATACCATCTTTGTCTGAATCACCTCCAGATTTTAGGTCTATGCCATCAGGACAACCATCCTCATCTTGGAATCCATTGTATCTTTCTGCAACTTTTGGGCAGTCATCTACAGCATCTGGAATACCATCATAATCATAATCAGCTAATTTACCAGCAGTTGTACCTGGAACATCTGGACATCCATCCCAATCAAGATATCCGTTAAAGTTTTCTTGTTCAGTTAGACATGAATCCCATCTGTCATCAATTCCATCCTCATCAGCATCTGGGAATTTGTAGTCAGTTGCAGTACTAATTGCTACATCAGGGCAACCGTCTTCATCTTGGAATCTATTGTAAGTTTCTTGAATAAGTGGACATGAATCCAAGTGATCAGCAATGCCGTCATTGTCAATATCATTAGTTAGAATTGATTTATCAGGACAACCGTCTTTGTCTTGAAATCCATTAAATGTTTCTGGTTGAGTTGGACACAAATCTAAACGATCTATTATGCCATCACCGTCAGTGTCTGCAGTGGATTTATCATCAGCGATATTATCAGGGCAACCGTCTTGATCTTGGAATTTGTTGTAAGTTTCTGGATTAAATGGACATAAATCATTGTGATCAAAAATTCCATCACCGTCAACATCACTGATTATTTTATAATCAATTACATCAGGACATCCATCTTCATCTTGGAATCTATTAAAATTTTCACGTTCTTGAGGACATTGATCAATAGAATCTGGAATTGAATCATAATCAGCATCTGGTAAATTACCAGCAGTTGTACCTGGAACATCTGGACATCCATCCCAATCAAGATATCCGTTAAAGTTTTCTTGTTCAGTTAGACATGAATCCCATCTGTCATCAATTCCATCACCATCAGCATCTGGGAATTTGTAGTCAGTTGCAGTACTAATTGCTACATCAGGACATCCATCTTCATCTTGGAATTTGTTGTATGTTTCTTGAATAAGTGGACATGAATCTAGACTGTCAGAAATACCATCTCTGTCAGTATCTTTTGATGAAATATTATCAGGGCAGCCGTCTTTATCATCAACACCATTGAATGTTTCTGGTTGAGTTGGACATGAATCAATGTTATCTATAATACCGTCACCATCAGTGTCAGCAACTGCCTTATCTGTTGATGGGGATAAATCAGGACAACCGTCTTCGTCTTGATATTTGTTGTATGTCTCTCTAACTGATGGACATGTATCAATATGATCTGGAATTCCATCATAATCAGCATCATACCATGGAACAAAAGCAGATGGACAACCGTCTATTGCACCAGTATAATCTTCTTGAAGATTTGGACATTGATCAACATTATTTGCAACACCGTCATTATCATTGTCTTCAACAGCAAACACACTTGTTTGGAAAATACCAATAGAGGCAATCAAGAATAAAAATCCAAGAATTTGATATTGTTTCATTTTATGATACTCCTATTATTCTGGACATCCATCAATTTTACCTTTATAATCTTCAGGGATTGTAGGACATAAATCGTAATTATTCACAATACCATCTAAATCATCATCATGTTTGTAACGTGATTGTTCTGGGGAAGTATCTGGACAACCGTCTTGATCTTGATATTTATTAAAAGTCTCTTTGTCATTAGGACACATATCAACATCGTCATTAATTCTATCACCATCCGTATCTATAGTGATTTTACCTATTGGAACCGTATCTGGACAACCATCATAATCAGCATATTTATTCCAAGTTTCCTTTTGTGTTGGACACATATCCATTATATCAGGAACACCATCACTATCTGCATCTGGTTGAGATACGTTAGTATCTGGACATCCATCTTCATCTTCAAATCCATTAAATGTTTCAGCAACCAAAGGACATTGATCAACAACATCACTTATTCCATCATTATCAGAATCTACTACAAATGATTCAACAATTTTGTCAGGACAACCGTCATCATCTTGGAATTTGTTGTAAGTTTCTTTAGCCGTTGGACATGCATCTATTGCATCAGGTATTCCGTCACGATCTGAATCAATCTTAGAGATATAATTATCAGGGCAGCCGTCCAAGTCTAAAATTCCATTATATGTTTCTGGTTGATTTGGACAATTGTCTATACGATCATGAATTCCATCACCGTCAGAATCTGGTATGCCTTTATCATCGGCTACATAATCAGGACAACCGTCAGTGTCTTGGAATTTATTGTAAGTTTCTGGAACAAGTGGACAATTATCTTTTGAATCTATTATACCATCAAAGTCAGAATCAACATCAGTCAAATAAGATGGGAAATCAGGACAGCCGTCATTGTCTTCAAATCCATTATATCTTTCAGGTACAAGAGGACATGCATCGACAGAATCAAAGATTCCATCAAAGTCAGCATCTAAATCGCCAGGATTATCAGGGCAGCCGTCATTGTCAATATATCTATTCCAAGTTTCTGGTTCAGTTGGACATTGATCTAAGGAGTCTCTAATTCCATCATTATCAGAATCCATTATAGAAATATCTGGGCAACCGTCAGTGTCCTGATAACCATTAACAACTTCGGGTTCTAATGGGCATTTATCTAATAGATCAGCAATACCATCACCATCAAAATCTAAAGAAGATGAACTGGATATTTTATCAGGGCAACCGTCATCATCTTGGAATTTGTTGTAAGTTTCTTTTTCCATTGGACATGAATCTAAAGTATCGATAATTCCATCGCCATCTCTATCAATCAATAATGCATTATCAGGACAACCGTCATCATCTTGGAATCCGTTAAATGTTTCAGCGCGAGTTGGACATAAATCTGCATAATCTCGAATTCCATCACCATCTGAATCTGGAGCTGTTTTATCATCTGCTACATAATCAGGACAACCATCGTCATCTTGGAACTTGTTGTAAGTTTCTTTTACTGTTGGACATTGATCAATTGTATTTTGAATTCCATCTTGGTCTGAATCAGCAGTAATAGAATAAACAGGAATGTCAGGACAACCGTCAGTGTCTTCAAATTTGTTGTATCGTTCAGGTTCTAATGGACATGCATCATCTATATCCATAATGCCATCACGATCGGAGTCAGTTAGTTTTCCAGTGAATGAAGGAATTGAATCAGGACAACCGTCATAGTCAGCATATTGATTGAATGTTTCTTTTTGGTTAGGACATGTATCAGACTTGTCAGGAATGCCGTCACCATCTGCATCACTAAATGTGGTATCTAGTACAACATCAGGACAACCATCTGTATCTCTATAACCATTAAAAGTTTCAGGTTCTGTTTGACAAAAATCAATTTTATCAACTATACCATCATTGTCAGTATCAACAAATGATGAATCAGTAACAGTGTCAGGACAACCGTCAGTGTCTTGGAATTTATTATAAGTCTCAGCACTTAATGGACAAGAATCTAAATGATCTGGAACACCATCTCTATCTCTATCTGAACCAGAACCAAAAGTATCAGGACAACCGTCAGTGTCAAAGACACCGTTAAACGTTTCAGGTTGAGTTGGACATAAATCTAGAACATCAATAAAACCATCACCATCAGAATCAGCAGGTACTCCAGAACCAGTTCCAGGGGTAGTATCAGGACAACCGTCTTCATCTTGGAATTTATTGTAATTTTCTCTTAAACTTGGGCATTGATCAATATTATCTTGAATTCCATCAAAGTCTTCATCATACCATGGAACAAAATTAGATGGACAGCCATCAATAATACCAGCATAGTCTTCTTGAAGATTAGGGCAACTATCCATATCATCTGCAATACCATCACGATCTAAATCATTAGCAGCAAATACAGGACTAGTAGAAATGCCAATTATTATGGCTAAAAATAAAAATATGAATCCCATACGTATTTTTTTCAAAGCTTAAATTTACGTCAAAGATCCAGTTATTAAACTTCACTCTGAAATCGGCTAAAAATAGGAAAAGTTTTGAGAGTTATTTTTAAGAAAAAACAAGAATCACGATCAATTTAAGTAAAGCAAAACAGATTTTTTGCATATGAGTTGTTCCGGAGAAATAGTTGATGAAGAGAAACTAATACAGATCAAGCCGGGAATCTCACAACAATTAAAAAAAGCAAAATATGGTGTTGCAGATCATTCTACAGTAGAACTTTGTCATTGGACAAAAAAATCATTCAAACATGAAGGAAGTTGTTACAAGCACAAATTTTATGGGATTTCAACTCATAGATGTATGGAATTTTCTCCTGCTGGAATGCATTGTGAAAATCGTTGTGTATATTGTTGGAGACCAATGGAATTTTATGATTCATTAAAGATGGAACCAGAAAAAGTCTCCGAGCCAAAAGAGATACTAATTAAATTAATGGAAGAACGAAAAAAATTGATAATGGGATATTATGGAGACTCGAGAAATGATAAACAAAGATTAGATGAATCATTATTACCAAGTCATTATGCTATCTCACTTTCTGGTGAACCAACAATGTATCCAAAGCTTCCAGAATTAATAAAATATCTCAAGTCATTGGAAGCAACAAAGTCAATTTTTCTTGTAACAAATGGACAAGAACCAGATATGATTCAAAGATTACAAGATGAAGATGCATTACCAACACAATTGTATCTATCTACTAATGCGGCAGATTATGATTCATTTTTAAAAATTAACAGACCAAAATATGATGATTCTTGGCAAAGATGGAATAGAACATTAGAAATGCTAAAGCACCTAGATACAAGAACTGTACTTCGAATTACGCTCATAAGAAATTACAATGATCAAAAAGAGATGATTCCGGCTTTTGCTTCAATGCTAAAACAAGCTAGTCCACACTTTATTGAAATAAAGTCTTACATGCACATTGGTCGTTCAACTAACAGATTAGAACATTCAAACATGTTAGAAATGGAAGAAGTGAGAAGATTTAGCGAGGAAGTAGCAAAACATAGTGAAATATTTTCAATAATGGATGAAAGTCTTGTTTCAAGAATTGTAATATTGCAAAACAATCAAAGAACCATTAATCGCTGGATTTCAGCTTATTCAAGTACCAATTAGAAAATTTTTTTAGTGCTTTGTATCGATGAGATAAATCATTTTTAATTGTTAACTGTGCAAATGTTTGATTAAAATTTTTAGGAATAAAAATTGGATCATAACCCCACCCTGTTCCATTTTGTGATTTAGAAATAGCTCCATCAATTTTTGCTTCAAATGATTTACAATTTTTATTATCATGATAAGAAATAATTGAGACAAATTTGGCTTTTCTGTTTTTTTTTAAAAGTTGTAAAATCCCCTTGTTACCAATTGTTTTGAAAACATATGAAGAATAAGGCCCAGGAAATCCATCTAGTGAATCTATGAAAAGCCCGTCGTCTTCTATTATTATCGGTTTTTTACATTTTTGAAATGCCTGTACCGCTTTTTTAGATGCAATTTCTTTGAGAGAAGAAGATTGAATTTCTTCAAGATTGTATTTAAAAAATTTAAGATTAATATCAAATGACTTCAAAATTTTTTTTGCTTCTTGATATTTATGATGGTTTGATGATACAAAGAAAAGATCAGACGACTGTTGCATATCTTCCTCTACTTTCAATATCAGATACTGAATGCATAATTTTTGAATAGGTCATGGTACCAACTACGGATTTGTAGCCAGAAAGAAAATTTTTCAATGCAGGTTCCATGATTTTTGCATGTGCGCTGTTAAGAATTTCTTTTATTAATCGCAAATCTACGGCATGATCTTCAGATTTGATTGTTTTCTGAGATAAACCAAAATCAATCACATATACTTTATTTTTGTATAAGATAAAATTTGAGGTTGTTAAATCACCATGCATAATACCATTTTTATGCATAATTCCAACAAGCCTACCAATTTCTTTAGATAATTTGATTATCTTCAAATCAGGTAAATCATGGACAGGTATGCCAGGAATTTCTTGCATTATAATAGATGAATTTGCTAAATTTACAAAGTATACGAGAGGAGTTGGAATTCCAAATGACTTTACTTCTGAAATCATTTGAGATTCTTTAATTGTTCTTTGTTTTCGAATTTTTGCATCAAGAACAAGGTTACGATATGATTTTGTCTTTCTTATTTTCAATATTGATGGTAAATTACTCCATTTTGTAAGATAGATATCTGCTTCTGCACCTTTTTTTAGTAGTTTCATAAAATAGATAATTGAAATGTTATAATTTAGAGTTATTTAACATAATTTTCATTAAAATTATAACCTAGAGATACTGGTAAAAACGAATCATGGAAGACGGAGAAAAGAGGTTAAAACAGGAAGATTGTAACGAAGATAAACTTGGTGCAGGAATTTTAACTTTAACTAATAAAAGATTGGCTTTTGATAAAACAAAATCACGAATGATGGACTTTTCAAAACGTTTTGGAGATACAGTAATGGATGTTTCATTAAATGATGTAGACAAAGTGTGGAAAGAGGGACGTCTGATAAAAAAAGTATGCTTCACTGCCAAAACAAAAGAAGGTGAGCAGACATACAAGTTTGGAGTTTTTAACACTAAAGACTGGCTAAAAAATATTGAAAATGCCATAAAAGAGCATAAAGATCAATAATCTATTTTAACTGAATCTAATCGCCACGATTGTCGTACAAAGGTTTCTTCAATAGAAACACCACTTTTTACTTGAGATTCTAGCAATCCTGTCCAACATATTTGACTACCACAGTCACCTGCATATTTTTGGGGCGCAATAAAAAATTTGCAAGTATGTCTTTTACAAACATCTTGTAGCATTTCAGACAATCTTTTATTTGCAGCAACACCACCAACAATTAACAATTCTTTTTTTCCAGTAAATGATAATGCTCTTTCTACTACTTCACTTATCATTGCAAATGCAGTCTCTTGTAATGAAAAACATGCATCAGCTTTATTTTTTTTGGCTATAGGTTTTGATGCAGATAACAATCCAGAAAACGATACATCGTTTCCTTTTACAGAGTATGGAAGTAGAGTATAATTAGAAGTTGCTGAAGCTAAGTCTTCAATATTTTTTCCACACGGAGATGCAAATCCAATTGATCTTCCAAATTGATCCAGTAGTTGACCTAATGTAATATCCAATGTTTCTCCAAATACTCTCCATTGTTTATTTAGAAATGCAAGAAGCATTGTATGTCCACCAGAAACTAAAAGAACCAGTGGATTTTTTGCGCCAGTAAGTAATTTTCCTAATTCAATATGCCCTAATGCATGATTAACTGGATAAATTGGAATTTTATAATAAGATGCAAGAGAACGAGCTACTACTGCACCTACCCTCAAACAAGGACCTAGACCAGGACCAGCAGCATATGAAATAATATCAAGATCTTTGATTTTAACACCAGCCTCCTTAAGACATTCAGACAATACAATGGAGCTATTTTCAACGTGATGCCTTGAGGCTTCTCTAGGATGAATTCCTTCACCATCAGGTGGGCGATAAATTTTTCTAACATCAGATAAAATTTTTCCTTTTTTTCCGTTTTTTTCTATTATGGCACATGAGAAAGTGTGAGCTGTGCTTTCAACTCCAAGACCAAGCATATTATCCCCTACTTAATGTTGAAACAATTTTGATCACGTCTCCATTTTTCAATTTATGATCACCGCCGATTCTTTGTTTTGTTTTACAATCAATGGCATGTAAAAATCCCTTGGCAATATCAGCATGGATTAAACCTGCCAAGTCTTTTGCAGTTGAATCATGTGGTAATAATTTTGCATCAGGCAAAACATCACCGTTCTTGTTAGTTAATTTTGTTTCATCTTCTACAGGAAAAACAACAATGAATTTCAACAAATCAAACACTGCAAGATTTAAAATTTTTTGAATTCCTGTTGAATGGATTTTTGTAAAAACTGTATTTACTAGATCTAGTGCTTTTTGTTGTTGTGGCAATATCTCTTTATTTTCAACTATAGAAAACTTTTCATCACCTGATTCATAATGTATCATTCCTGATTTTGAAGCTTTTCGTAATAATAATTCGGTTTCAGCACTACATGGAACTACAATTGTATCAGGAATTTTTTTGATTATATCAAGATCTTTGCAAAGGTCTGCTTTATTTGCCGCAATGATGAATGGTTTTGTGTTTTTTCTTAATTCCTTAACAAAAGTTTGAATGTCAGAATCGTTCCACTCTTTAGGATTTTTTGATCCAAGTTCTAGTTTATGTAAAACATCTTGTATTTGATATTCTTTAATTCCCAAACCAGTAAATCGTTTTGCAATTCCATCAGTGAGTTTTGCTCTTTTTTGTTCTATTTCTCTGGTAAGTTTATCCCATTCCCTTCGAAGAATATCTGTAAACCATTGATCAAATTCATTTTCAACAAAACTAACATCTTCAAGAGGATCATGTGTGCCAATAGGGATAGGTTGTCCTTGAATGTCAGTTGTTCCAGCAATATCAACAACATGTATCAAGACTTCAGCTTGCCTTGCATCATCAAGAAATTGGTTTCCTAAACCTTTGCCTTCATGTGCTCCAGGAACTAATCCAGCCACATCAATTAATTTTACTGGGATAAAACGAGTTCCATTTACACATAATGGGTTTTGATGTTTAATTTCAAAATGCTTACAGGCGCAATCAGATTTTACATAAGCAACGCCAACATTTGGTTGAATTGTTGTAAATGGAAAATTCCCTATAGGGACCGGAGTTTCAGTAGCAGCTGAAAAAAATGTAGATTTTCCAACATTTGCTTTACCTAATAAACCAATTTGCAATACACACAAAAATGCTATTGGACTTATTAGTATTGCAGAAATTGTTTAATTCAGTTCATGTTTGTTTTATAATATGTCAATAGTAATTACTGGAAATCCTGGCGTCGGAAAGCATACTATAGCCAATGAAATTGCCAAGCGATTAGAATTACAGATATTAGACATAAACAATATCGCTAAAGATTCAGGATTATTTGAAAGAAATGAGGATACAAATGATGTGGATACGACAAAATTAAAAAAAATAATTAATAATAAAATTTCAAAATCTACTTTAGTTGTTGGACATTTAGCACCATATGTTTTATCATCAGAACAAATAAAGAAAATGATCGTATTGAGAAGAAATCCATATGATTTGATTTCAGTTTATAAAAAGAGAGAGTATTCAAATGAAAAAACTAGAGAAAATACAGGTAGTGAGATTTTAGGAATAATAGCACATGATGCAATAAATCAATTTGGAACAAAGGTATTCCAGGTAGACGTTACAGCAAGGAGTGTTTTAGAAGTGACAGATAAAGTGATTAGCATAATCAACGGTGGAGATTCAAGTGAAGATATTGATTGGCTTGATTTAGTAGCAAAACATGACGATTTGAAAAAATTTTTTGCTTATTGATTAAATAACGCTATTATTGAGAATCTGTAACTTGTTTGAGATTTTAAAAAGTGATTTGGCTGGAAGAATTGGAGTAATTCATACAAATCATGGAAAAATTGAAACACCTGCTTATGTTCCAGTAATTCATCCTGTGAAACAGACAATCCCAGCTAGGAAGATCAAGGAGATTGGTTTTGATTTAGTAATTACAAATGCATACATCACTAGAAACAATTATGGTGATGAAGCTGTGAAAAAAGGAATTCATAATATAATAAATTTTGATGGCGCAATAATGACAGACTCTGGAGGTTATCAAGTATTAGAGTATGGCGATGTCAAAGTTTTACCACCAGAGATGGCAGAATTTGAAAGAAAAATACTTACAGATTTTGCAATTCCGTTGGATAAACCTACAGGTTATGGACTTGCATGGAAAAAAGCTGAATCATATGTCAATCATACTCTCAAAGTCTCAAAGAAGACACTTGAAGATAGTGAAAGTAATGGTCAGATCTGGATTGGACCAATTCAGGGCGGAGAACATTTTGATCTGGTAGCCAAATCAACTAAAGGTCTAGTCGATATGGGTTTTCAAATGCTAGCTTTGGGTAGTCCAGTAGAATTCATGGAGTCATATGAATACAAACTATTAGCACAAATGATTGTATCTGCAAAAAAACAGATGCCGCATTCTATTCCTTTACATTTGTTTGGTGCAGGACACCCATTAACTATACCATTTGCAGTTGCACTTGGTTGCGATACTTTTGATTCTGCATCTTACATGCTATATGCTAAACAAGAGAGATACATAACAGACGATGGCACAAGAAATCTTTCAGATATTTCGGTATTTCCATGTAACTGTGAAGTCTGTTCAAAATATACCCCTGATGAGTTACGTCAACTAGAAATTCATGAAAAAATTAATGAAATTGCGCTACATAACCTTCATTCAATAAAAAATGAAGTGGACAAAGTAAAACAGGCTATTCACGAAGGAAGATTGTGGGAATATGTCTTAAAAAAAGCAAGGGCACATCCAAAGTTATTTGAAATGATTGATATTTTTACTGAAAATTCAAATTATTTCGAAATATCAACACCGAAATTCAAAGAAAAAGCCATATTCCTTTATGGGAAAGAGGATCAGTATCGTCCAGAAGTCCAATCATACCATAAAATGGTTAGAAAATTCAAGTCAAAGAAAAAAACTTTAATCATAACCAAAGAATCCAATACAAAACCAGCATACTTGTCACATGAGTATTTTTCACTAAAACGAAAGTTCAAAGAGATGAAAAATATTCAAGTTTGTCAATATAGCCCACATTTAGGATTAATCCCATTAGAAATTTCAGATGTCTTTCCTGCATCACATCATGAAACTTCAAGATTAAAATTCAACCCTGCAGAGTTTCCAACTTTTGAAAACACTTGGGAGATATTTTTTAAAAATAATCAATTTTCAGAGATTTATTTTGACAAGACCGATGAATTTTTGAAATACTATATCAAAATGCTTCCCAAATATATCAAAAAGAAATCTATTGTTTAAAATAAAAATAAGAAAAAAGTGTGTGCTAAAAGATTCTGCTTATAGTGCAGCGTCTTCTGCCCAACCTTTGATGAAGATACCGTTTTTGTGAAGAGGTACTGGTTGTCCAGCTGTGTAATTCATTGGTCTCATCCAAAAGATTGATTTTGTTGGGCATACACCGATGCATGCACCATCAGAAATACATCTTTCTGGATAAAATACAAATGCTTTACCTCTCTTCCAGCCTTCAACAGGTTTTACTCTAAGGACATCAGGACCAAGAGTTGTACAGATTTCTACACATAGTGCACATCCGATACATCTTTGTTC
>JAGXTE010000019.1 GCA_018334095.1 Nitrosarchaeum sp. | reverse complement strand
CTAGCAGTAGCAATTATATCAATAATTGCAGTATCTGCAAAGTCAAAACTAAGCATTATGCCAAGATACTAAATTTACAACTTTTTTCATTTTTTAAATATACATAAATAGAGACAAATTCATTTTGCAAATAAGATGAACAACCGTACGTCGTTCGCGCTATTAGCCGTTTTGACTGCAGTCGGTACTTTAACCATATCATCAGCATATGCTCAAGCATGTGTAGGTTGTTACGAACCTGATGCTGGAAGAAAAGCAGCACAACAAATGTTGTTGATGGATATGCCTGTGTCTGTTTGGACAGATAATACAGATTATTCACATGGTGATAAAATTACAGTACACGGTAAAGTAGCAAATGTTTCTGGAATGCCAATAACAGTTACTGTTGTGAATCCATTAAATTCTGTCGTTACAATTGCTCAGATAAATCCTGAAAATGACGGTAGTTTTAAAACGATTCTCAACACAGATGGTGAATTATGGAAACACGATGGTACATATACCATTAAAGTCAACTATGGAAGTGCTTCAAAAAGCAACAAAGTACTTGTTGAGTTAAGTGGTGCAACTTCAGGTAGCTCAAACAATTGTGCCTCTTCAGAGATTTATCTAAAAGGCAATTATTGTGTACCATACACCATTACTGGTGGAGTGGTAACAGGTGCAAGCATCAATTCTAACGATAATGCAATTATTATTAGAATTAACGCAAGTGAAGATGGAACACTCACATTAAACCCAGACAAATCAATTCTTGATGGTATCTTCATGGTACTTGTAGATGGAGAAGAATGGGATGATGTAGAAATCAGTGGCAATCAAGTCACAGTCAACTTCTTAGCAGGTGCTCAAAAAATTGAAGTCATAGGTACCTTTGTAATCCCAGAATTTGGAACAATTGCAGTGATGATCCTAGCAGTAGCAATTATATCAATAATTGCAGTATCTGCAAAGTCAAAACTAAGCATTATGCCAAGATACTAAATTCACAACTTTTTTCATTTTTTCATTTTTGGATAGTAAAGGAAATATACAATCGTACAACAGTAATTTTTGTGAAAACTAAAATTATTTTTATATTTTTAATTTTAGGAATGATTATCACACTACCAGTTTTTGCTCAGTCCTTAATCACAATAAAAACAAATTCTAATTCATATAAAGAAGGAGACACAGTAGTAATTTCAGGTAACGTAAGTACCATCATAGTAGGCACCCCTATTACATTACAAATTTTCAGTCAAGGTAATTTAGTAGATGTTGCACAATTCAATGTAGCAGAAGACGGAAGTTATTCATATACAATCATTGCCGAGGGTCCATATTGGGTTAAATCTGGAGAATATACTGTAAGAGCGTCGTTTGGTGAAGGTAATGTTGCAGAAACTCAATTCAATTTTTCGCCAAAATCAGACGTAATAGCAACTGACATATTTGAAGTTGATGCTGGCAGTTATGGCACATTTGATGTGAATTATTCTATAAATGGAGGTATTGTAAAAAATATGCTCATAGACAAAGATATTTTTGCACTAATAGTAATAATAGAATCTGAAAATGATGGATCTATTACTTTAGAAATGCCAAGAGATGTATTTGATGCAAAAAAACAAGATCAAACAGATGACACATTCATAATTATAATAGATGGTATAGAAGTGCCATATCAAGAGACTGTAACTAATACAAACTCAAGAATAATTACAATTAATTTTGAAGAAGGTGATTCAGATATCGAAATAATAGGTACTACAATAATTCCAGAATTTGGCACAATTGCAGTTATGATTCTAGCAATAGGAATCATAACAACAATAATGGTTACAAAAAACAAATTTCAGATTCCTATTTAGGGTTTAATCAAAAAGAGTATTTTTCTTTAAATGGCGAAACAGAACGTAACTCAGTAGTTACTTTTTTCAAGATACTTACTGTTTCATGTATTTGTTGTTCGTTGTTATACACACCCAAAGAAAGTCTTAAGGAACCAGTAATTTGTTCATGTGAAAAACCCATTGCTTGTAAAACATGAGATGCTTTTTGAGTGTGAACTGAACATGCAGAACCAGTAGATGCGGCTATACCATATTCATCTAGTTTTATAATCAAGTCTTCACCTGCAACACCAAGAAAGGTAAAATGGGCATTATTTGGTAAACGATTTTCAATGTCACCATTAAGTGTAACATATGGAATTTCTTTGATGATTTTTGCAATAAGGATATCACGAAGTTTTTTCATGTAGGAGATATTCTCAGTGAGATGAAGTTTAGCAAGTTCACATGCCATTCCAAATCCTACAATATTTGCCACGTTTTCGGTTCCTGAACGTAAGCCATGCTCTTGACCTCCGCCTAAAATCATGGAATCTATATCAATTCCATGTCGAATGTATAATGCACCCACACCTTTAGGCCCATTAATTTTATGAGATGAGATAGAAAGCAAATCTATACCTAGTTGTTTTACATCGATGGGTGTTTTTCCTACAGCCTGTACAGCGTCAGTATGAAATAGAATTTTTTGTTCATTACACAGTTGAGCAATTTTTGCAATTGGTTCAATTGTCCCCATTTCATTATTGGCAAACATTATTGAAACAAGACATACATCATCTGAAAGAGAATTTTTTAGGACGTCTAGATCTATAACACCATGATTATCAACAGGCAAATAAAGAACATCAAATCCATTTTTTACTAATTTTTTACATGGTTCTAATATTGCATCATGTTCAATTGAAGAAGTAATTATTTTAGAAGAAGGTTTTTTTGATGCAATTCCCCAAAGGACCATATTATTAGATTCGGTCCCACCGGAGGTAAAGAAAATTTCTGATGGGTCGGCATTAATCAAGGATGCAATTTGTTTTCTAGCTTTTTCTATAGCTTTATGTGCTAATCTACCATAACGATGTATTGATGAAGGATTACCATATTGTTCTTTAAGATATGGCAACATTGCATCTAAAACATCTTCATGAATTTGTGTGGATGCTGCATTGTCAAGATATATCAATCTGCAATCACATTAATTTTTCCAGGTCTATATCCATCAGGGTCTACTTTAACGGATTGAAATCCTATCAATGTTAATTTTTTAGTAATTTCTTCCAAAGCATCACCTTGAAGAAGAGATATTTCATCTTTTTCCACTTCAATTTTTGCAATGCCATTTAGATCTCGTACTCGAACTTGTCTTACATTTGTAATTTGTTTAACAAACGTTTCACCTAATTCAATTCTAGTTAATTTTTCATTTGTTACTCTCTGGCCCCAAGGAATTCTGGAGGCTAGACAAGAATTTGATGGTTTATCATATACGGACAACCCTACAAGTTTTGCAGTTAGTCGAATTTCATTTTTGGTAAAATTGGTTTCTACTAAAGGACTTCTAATGCCATTGTTTTTTAATGCTTCAATTCCTGGACGATATTCTCCTAAATCATCTAAGTTAGTTCCATCAACAATTAATTCAACACCATGTTTTTTTGCAAGATTAACCAAATGATCACCTAATTCTAATCTACAATGAAAACAACGATCAGATGAATTCTTTACAAATTCTTCATTTTGTAGTTCATCGTAATCTAAAAGAATTTGTTGAATTCCAATTTCTGAACAAATTTGTTTGGCGGTTTCTAGTTCTTCTTTTGACAAGGTTTTGTAGTCTGCAGTAACTGCAATTGCAGATACACCTAATTTTTGAAATGCAGCATAGGCAACAAGTGCGCTATCTACACCACCAGAAAGAGCTATCATTACATTTTTCTTTGTTCCAAACCAATCAATGAGATTATCAAGTTTAGTCATAATTAACATCTAATTTCATAATCTCTTTTCTAATCAATGATTCTGTTTCCTTAATTGACTTGTTTAGGGTATTTGAGATCAATTTTAAATCATCAAATTCAATTTTAAAATCATTTTTTCCTTTAAAAGATGAAACCTTGTATTTTACTAAAAATTCATTATTATCAAAAATTAGTTTGATATTATGGATTTTTCTTGGCACAATAAAACGATCTGAAGTACTTACACGAATTCCCAAAGTCCCAGTTTCAATTACTAAAAGTTCCATAATTTCATGAAGTGATGTATCATCGCATATTACAGATATGAGATTTGTTGGTCTTCCTTTTTTAGTAATACCATTGTAAATGGAAACATCTCTAGCACCTTTATTCATAATTTTTTCAATTAAATTTCCCATGATTTCACCAGAAACATCGTCAACATTAGTTTCTAGAATTTTGACTGAATCCAATTGAAAATTATTTTTTTGAATGCCTTTTACGATTTTTAAAACATTAGAAAATTCATCGAATTCCTTTTTTCCTGCACCATATCCAACAGAGATTATTTCCATTGAAGGATAGAAATCCATTGATGTTTTTGCTAAATGTACAAGTATACTAGCACCTGTAGGAGTAGTTAATTCATCTTTTACTTGGCTACCATGAATAGATAATTTAGAATTTTTTAAGATTTGAAGAATTGCACTTGCAGGATTTGACATGGTTCCATGAGAAAAGGTCACAGTTCCCCCACCTACAGCAATTGGCATACAAATAATGTCTTCATTAAACAATGCTAAATCATCCATAGCTATTGCAGTTCCAACAATATCTATCAAGGTATCAATACTGGATGCTTCGTGAAAATGAACTGACTCAAAAGGAAGCCCATGAATTTTAGATTCAGATGAAATTAATGTATCAATACATGATTCTACAAAGAATTTTGCTTTGTTAGAAAGACCAATCTCATTTGCAGAATCTAGAATTGCTTTTTTAATTTCAGTACCTTTTCTTTCATGAACATGTTCATCAATTTCTAAATATAGTGATGTAGATTCAATTCCATGTTTATCTATTTTTTTAAAATCAATTTGTTTGATGGTTGAATTTGAAAGAAATTTTTCAGATTGCTTAAGCCCATTGATGATTTTGGTTTTATTTGCACCTAAATCCACTAAAGAACATAGAATCATATCTCCAGATATGCCTGCAATTTGAGGATCAATAACAATCACCATAGATTAAAAATTATCAAAAATGCATATAAATTCTGTCTAAATAGATAAAAAATTTCATTAGATTTAATTATTGAAAATTTTCAGCTTCTTTTATGATTACAATAATAGGTTCAGGAAAAGTTGGTGGAGATGCAGCACTATTTTCAGCATTAAAGCGATTAGATGATCAAATACTCTTACTTGATGTGGCAGAGGGATTACCACAAGGTGAAGCAATGGATATCAATCACATGTTATCAGAACAGGGAATAGATGTAGAAGTTAAGGGTTCAAACAATTTTGAAGATATGAAAGGTTCTAAGATAGTAGTAGTCGTAGCAGGTTCTGGAAGAAAACCAGGAATGACAAGAATGGATTTATTAAAAATTAATGCAACCATTGTAAAAAGTGTTGTAGAAAATATCAAAAAATATGCAAACGACTCTATGATAATTCCTGTTACAAATCCACTTGATCCAATGGCATACATTACTTACAAGGTATCAGGATTTGATAGAAGCAGAGTTTTTGGAATGGGTGGAATGTTAGATTTATCCAGATTCAGACAATTTATTCATGAAGCTACTGGACATTCACGTGATTCCATTAGAGCACTTGTAATTGGAGAACATGGTGAAAACATGTTACCATTGCCAAGATTCTCATCAGTGTCTGGAATTCCACTTTCTTCATTTCTACCAAAACAAAAATTAGATGAACTTGTACAAAATACGAAACAGGTTGCAGCTAAGGTTATTGAGTTAAAAGGTGCAACAGTACATGCACCTGGAAATGCAATTTCTGCAATGATTGAAGCTGTTGTTAGAGATAGAAAGCAAGTGATACCAGTTGCAACATATCTAGATGGAGAGTATGGTCATTCAGATGTCACAATTGGGGTTCCTGCAGTAATTGGAAAGAAAGGTGTTGAAAAAATAATTGAACTTGACCTAAATGCTGAAGAAAAACAATCATTTGATATAGGGATACAAAATGTTAAAAGTGCAATTTCAGGCATACAGATCTAAGCATTTTTTTATTCAAACATAGATGAAATATTATTGGAAATTCATGAAATTTTAAAATCATTGGAAAAAGGAAAAATTTCATTAGATAAAGCAAAAAAACTATTATCACTATATTCAATTGAGGAAATAGAAGGTATTGCCAAAATTGACATTAACAGAAGAAAACGTAAGGGAATACCAGAAGTAATTTTTGCAGAGAGTAAAAAAATAGATGAGGTTAAAAAAATCATTCAAAAAACACTAGAGAAAACTAATTCGGTAGTAGTTTCAAGAATCAAAAAAGAAGATTATTCAAAAATTTTAGCATTTGCAAAAAAATTAAAAATAAAAATTAAAACTGGAAAAAATTCATCAACCATAGTACTTTTTAAAAAACCAATTGAATTCAAAGGTGGAAAAGTAGGTATATTGGCAGCTGGAACATCAGACATAGGAGTTGCTGAAGAAGCCAGATTAATGTGTGAAGCAATGAATTGTAAATGCATTACAAGCTATGATGTAGGGGTTGCCGGAATTCAAAGAATATTTCCAATTTTAAAAGAAATGGTAAATGAAGAAGTAGATGGCATAATTGTAGTTGCGGGAATGGAAGGAGCACTAGCCACTTTAGTTTCATCAATGGTAGATATTCCAGTAATCGGAATACCTACTTCCGTAGGATATGGATATGGTGGGAAAGGTATCGCTGCACTGGCTTCGATGTTACAAAGCTGTTCGTTAGGATTATCAGTAGTCAATATAGACAACGGTATTGCGGCTGGTGCAATATCTGCAAATATAGCAAATAGGGCAATACAAAAAAACAGTACAAAGCAACACTAATTGAGAAATTATAGAAAATTATTGGTGAATTTACCTCGTAAATCATATATACCATACTAGAACGAATCTTGTTAATATTGGCTGGAAAACGAATTGTTCTAACTGCTGATCGCAGCTTAATGACAAATTATAGAGGAAATTTTCTTTATGGATTTATTGCCTGTGGGCCATATGAAGTTCTTCCAGAATGGGTGTTTGACAAAGTTTTTTGTCCTCCAGTAGAAACAGATCCAATCACAGGAGAATCAAAGGTTGCCCAAGTTGGATTAAGAAGGGTTGAAAGTGCATTACTTCAAGGGTATAAACGGGATGAAGTTTTTATTGCAAATCCAGAGATGTTAGAAAAATCTATTGGACCAGATACTAAGGTAGTTGGAATCAATGTGATGGATCCTTTAGGAATGGCACCAGTTACAACAACAATGTCACCTGAAAAATTATCTTATGTTGCTATGAAATTCAAAAAAATGTGTGCAAATATTATTCAATTAAAAAAGAAATACGATTTTCATGTAGTAGTTGGCGGAAATGGTGCATGGGAACTTGCAAAATCAGATAGAATGCAAATCCATGGAATAGACACTGTAGTCGTAGGAGAAGCTGATGAATTAGCTTTGGATTTATTTCATGATTTAGAAAAAGGTGATGCTCCAGAATTAATGCATTGTTTTGTAAAAAATATACAAAACATTCCAGTTATTGAAGGACCAACAATAAACTCACTCATCGAAGCAATGAGAGGATGCGGTAGAGGGTGTGATTTTTGCGATGTAAATAAAAGATCAAAGAAAGATTTACCATTAGAAAGATTACAGTATGAAGCAAAGATCAATTTAGATTACGGATTTGATTCGGTATGGCTCCATTCTGATGAGATGTTACTTTATGGATGTGATAATAGAGACTTTATTCCAAATAGAGATGCCATAACAGAACTTTGGAAAGGACTAAAAGGATTAGGAGCCAATTTTATAGGAACTACACATATGACTTTCTCAGCAGTTGCTGCCGATCCAGAGCTAATGAGACAAATTTCAATGATTAACAAACAAGATGAAACAGGTAGGTGGCTTGCAACAAATTTGGGAATTGAGACGGTTGCACCAAACATGGTAAAAAAACATCTAGGTGTGAAAACAAGACCATTTGCTCCTGAAGAATGGGGTAGTGTGGTAAGAGAAGGAGCAAAAATTTTGAATGATAATCATTGGTTCCCAGCTGCTACAATTATCATAGGATGGCCAGATGAAACACCAGATGATGTACAATACACCATAGATATGATGAGTGACTTTAGAGAAATGAATTTCAGAGGATTGGTTGCACCATTGCTTTATCAAGACTTTAGTGAAAAGAATTCTATGCACTTTGGAAATTTGAATGAGGCTCAGTTTACATTATTTTGGAAATGTTGGGAAAATAACCTTCGTGTAATTAATGATATTATTCCAATTATTCTTAGAAATAAGACATATGGTCCACCAATGAAGGTATTCATGTATGGAATTCTAAAAGCAGGTACATGGGCAATAATGAGATATCTAAGAGGATTATGTAAAGATCTATTCAATGGAAGAACTCCAGATGAAATTATTGACAAATATGCCAGAAGTAGATCTGTTACGGCTCCAAAGATTCAAACGAAAAAATTATAGATTTTTAATTGCTTCATCCGCAATAGTATTTCTTTTTGGAGTTAAAGAAATAAAGTAATTTTTATCAGCTCTTTCAATTGCACTTACCTTTTTGAAAGATTTTGAATTAATATCAAATTCATAAATGCCCGTTTCAAGAGTCCCTTTAGCATAAATCATAAGATATGAATCGCCGCTTGAAGGGCTAAGTGGGATAAATGCCATGATGAATCCTTTATACGAATTAATAGGCATTGTATTTTTCATTGGCGGGGCTGCAGCTGCCATATAAAAGAAAATATCTTCAATTGAATCAAATTCCTCATACTCAATATGCATAAACATCTAGAGTTTGTTTGAATATAATAACTTAGAGTAATAGTTAAGAAAATTATAGAAAGATGTTTTTATTTTTAGAATTTATTATGATTATTTCTTTTTTTATTTTTAATAATTTTAACACATACAGCTATAGACAGTACTATTACAGCAGTAACAAAGGCTATTTGCCCAATTTCAATAGTATATAATGACAAATTAGATAATCCTTCAGATAGCAATAATTCAAACCTCATTAAAATTCCAGAAAGAACCATTTTTGAATGATTCCTTCTGGATTGTTGGCGTGCAAACCAATTATCATCATAAAAATAATTTTTGGCATTAAATGTTTGGTTTAATTAAAAATATTGAATTAAGATGATTTTCTTAATTTTGCAGCTCCAATTGCACCTACTGCAGTAATAACAGAAGCGATTACTGCAGTCCATTGCAATAAAGAATTATCATTTTCAGATTCAGAGACTGATGCAGAATCAGTTGTTGGAACTATATCTGGACAACCGTCTGAATCTTGAAAGCCATTAACAGTTTCAGATTGGGTGGGGCAAGAATCAATAGAATCGGGAATGCCGTCAGTGTCAATATCAGTTGGTTGAGCTACATCTGGACAACCGTCTGAATCTTGAAAGCCATTAACAGTTTCAGATTGGGTTGGACATTGATCAAGGGTATCAATGATCAAATCACCGTCAGTGTCAATTACAGATGAATTATCAGGACAACCGTCTGAATCTTCAAATCCGTTAAAGGTTTCAGGAGAACGTGGACAAAGATCTGCAGAATTTACGATTCCATCTTTATCAGAATCTTGAAGTGTAGCTATATCGGGACAACCGTCTGAATCTTCAATTCCGTTAAATGTTTCAGCTTGTGTAGGGCAATGATCTATCTTATCATCAATTCCATCATTATCAGTGTCCTTTGGAGGAACAACATCTGGACAACCGTCTGAATCTTCAAATCCGTTTACCGTTTCATCCTGTGTAGGACAAGAATCCGAAGAATCTGGAATGCCGTCACCGTCAGTGTCAGTTGGTGGAACAACATCTGGACAACCGTCTGAATCTTCAAATCCGTTTACCGTTTCA
>JAGXTE010000018.1 GCA_018334095.1 Nitrosarchaeum sp. | reverse complement strand
GGTGATGGAATTTTAGATGATGTAGATTCGTGTCCAACACAAGCTGAGACAGTTAATGGGTTTGAAGACACAGATGGATGCCCAGATGCAGTTCCACCAAAAGACATTGACGGTGATGGAATTTTAGATGATGTAGATTCGTGTCCAACACAAGCTGAGACAATTAATGGGTTTGAAGACACAGATGGATGTCCAGATAAAAAACAAGATAGTAAAGACGAGTCTGTTTTGATCTATGTAATAGTAGGCATTATTATTGCTGGTATTGGAGCCGTGATAGGCATAAAACTGCATGGAAAAGGGACGGATGGAAAAAATGACAGCAGTACAAATTCCAACCAAGATAATGAAGATGCATCACCACATGTAGAAGTTAGGATAACAGGAGGAATAGACAAGTAATGACATTCAATCAATTAGCAGATGTAGTAAAACCATTAATTGCAGATATGATAGGTCAAGGCATTCCAGATAATCAAGAGATACAAAAAGAGATTTCATTTATATCAAAAATTATCCCTACAGAAAAAGGAAAAAAAGAATTTCTAAAAAACGCCTCAAATACAATGATTGCAGAGTTAATGAAATATGTTCCTCAACCATTTGCAGTGGGATTATTTGATGGGGTAAAAACTCAGATCAATTCTCAAGGAATTAAAGTTAAAACACCATTTTCATTACCACCGTTAAACCACCATTTGGAATTTAAAATTTTAGTAAATGAATCTCAAACATTTGCCGGCAAAATGAAGTTCATGTTAGCTACAGAAATTATTCCTATGAATTTTGAAGTAAAACCAACAGCAGAAAAGAAATTTACATCTTATGGAAAACTCAAAGTGTCATTTTCATTATTTTTAATTCAATCAGTAACATTAGGATTCATGTATGATACCCCTAAACTTTTACACGCAAAAAGTTTTGAAATAGATTTTTCAAAATACCTTATAGAATTTTAAAATGTATTGACAAATACAAAAAAATAACAAAAATGTAATTGATTTTTCATCAATGCCATTAGATACATGCAAATTAATTATGAAATTAACATAGAATAAAATTATTCATAACGATCACAAATTTCAGATAATTTATTATCAGATTGTTTTAGATCTTGTTCTCTAATCTTATTTACCATTAAGATGGTAGTAACCATAATTAAAATCAGTTTTTAAAAATATCAAAGATAGTGTGTGTAAATTGAACAACATAATTCAAAATACACAAAAAACATCATCCGTATTCAATAAATACGGCGGTTTTGTAAATTCGTCATGGCAAATATGAAATGCGTATCATGTGGGATAGGATTTTTCTCACCAACAGGCTCAGACAAATGTTCCAGATGTGCAGGACAAGCATCTGAAGGACATGGAGGTCATGATTCTTGTGGCTGTGGACATAGCCACTAAATCATTTTTTTACTAAATTTTTAATCACATTTTATCAGGTGCTGTAATGCCAAGTAACTTAAGGGCTTTGTCCAAGGTTATCTTAAATGAATGAACAAGGCACAATCGAGAGTTTTCTAGTTTCTCATCACCTAACTCAAGGACTTTAACATGTTCATAAAAGGAATTAAACGCCACTGCCAAATCATGACAGTATCTTGCAATAACTTTTGGAGACAGATTTTTTGCAGCATCTAACACATAGATTTCAAACAAACCAATTATTTTGATTAAAGATAGTTCAGAAGGATCATTTAACAAAGAAAAGTCAACATCAATAGAGGGAGGTCTAGCAGATTTTTCAATTATTCTTGATGCTCTTGCATGAGTGTATTGGATGTATGGAGCTGTATCACCTTCTAAGCTTAATGATTTTGTCAAATCAAATGTTATCATTTTATCAAGATCTTGCTTAATCATTTCATAACGTAATGTTCCAACAGAAACATAATGAGCAATTTGTTCAATTTCAGAGTCAGACATTTCAGCATGTCTTTTTTTGGTTTCCTCAATTGTTTTATTTTTTAACAAATCATAAACAGCATCAGCATTAACATAGAGACCTTTTCGTCCAGACATTTGAGCTTGTTTGCCATCTGTATCTAATCCAAGAGTTTGAGCAGTATCAGAACTAAGAGTTACAGACTCATAACCAAGATGGACATATGCGTCATCAGTAGATTTGAATTTCGACATTAGCCCTGTAATAATTTTTTGAAGTCTGGCTTGTCTTGAATCAATTACTGTGATTACCTTATTACCAGTAAAGTTTTGTTTTGGTTCATTACTTTCTGTCAAGGTTGTTTGCCAAAGTATTTGACTTCCAGGTTGAGTTTTTTCATATTTCTTGTATGAAAATGGGTCGTCTATCAACCCCAATTTCCATGCAGCATATGGAATGTCTTTTGCGATATAAGTTGCAGTCCCATTACTCCTAACGATTACTTTATCTTCCTCGTTATCCTCACCACGAATAATCCAGCATCCAGCATTCTTGCCATCATTTTCAAATTCTACCAAGTTCATTTCTTTGAGTTTTTCAAATATTTTACTCCATAACCCTGAACGAATTATCTGAGATTCAAAATTAAGACAGTCATAATAAACTCCTAAATTCCAACATGTTTCAAGTTGATTTTCTAAAACACGTCTTGTTATCATGTCTGCAAATTTAGCAGTTTCAGATGTACCGTCTTCTAGTTCTTTGAGAGTATTTTTTCGAATCTCTTCAAAAGTAGGATCTTGTTCATATTTTTCAGTAGTTTTAACATAAACATCATCACCACAATAATGATCAAACTTTTTTCCAGTTGGGGACTGTTGATCAAACCCAAGATGCTTAAAACCTACAATAATATCAGCTACTTGTAAGCCAGAATCATCAACATAATTTAGAACATTAACTTTGTAATTTGATTTTTTTAAAATTCTAGCAACAGTATCGCCAAGAACAATATTACGTATATGACCTATGTGTAGAGCTTTGTTTGGATTTACACTGGTATGCTCTACGATGATTTGAGAATTGTTACCCAAGTCTATAGAACCGAACTCATTCAAGTTAGATTCTGATAAAATTAATTGGCTTAGCTTTTCCCAGTCAGCAAAAAAGTTGAGATACCCAGTTGGATGTGGTTCAACTTTTGATACAAGGATGTTTTGAGATTTCCGATATTTTTCAGACATTAAATTTGCAATCTCTTTTGGGCTTTTCTTTAGAGATTTGGCAAGTAAAAATGAAATATTTGAACTCACATCCCCAAAGCCAGGTTTTGCTGGCTCTACAGTAAATTGGATGTCAGATATCGACATATCTTCTAATATTTTATGAAGATTATTTTCAATTTCATCAATTAATGATTTGAATGACAATGCTATATCTCAGATAATTTGGGTGCTAATTTATCTAATGCTTCAATAACTCCATCTCCAGATTTGGCATTTGTAATCATTGTTGCCTGAGATTTTACATATTCCGATGAATTTCCCAAGGCTATGCTTGTTTTTGCTATTTTGAATAAAGGAATGTCAGTAGTACTATCTCCGATAGCTATTACATCATCACGAGAAATAGATAATCGTTTCATAATGTTTTGAAATCCAGTTCCCTTGTCAATTCCTAGAGAATTGATATGAAATGCATATTGACTGTCTGACAGCAAAACATCCAATTTTTTTTCCAATACTATTTGTTTTGCGAGGTCCAAATCAAAAGTTCTATTTAACACCACTTCAGTCATTCTAGGAAATACCGGTTTTTCTGAAACGTTGGCAATTTCTTTTTTGATAATGTTAAGTGCATGTTGGCATTGTTGCATATTGCCTAGCAAAATATGCTCATTTGTGTCAACAGTGATACATCCACCGTTTTCACCTACAGCAATTTTGGTAGTACCACCAAAGACTGATAACAAATATGCTTCTACAGAAGATCTTCCAGTAACAAAGATCACATTATGACCAATATTTGTCAAATGTCTTAAAGCAGCAAGAGCATCTAAATTAATTCGTCCAACACCATTTTCAGTAATAGTACCATCAATGTCGACTGCAAATGTTTTAGTTTTCATATAAGTGATTTTTAGAACCAAATAATATTTGCTGTGATTCTATTTACTAGTTCAAAATATAATCAAGAATAGAATTTTTTTATTCCTTCTTCAGTAGGATGCAACTCAATTTTTGGACCAAATAACCCTTGTTTTTGATCAACTTGCATCAATCCATTTTTTTCTAGATCTTCTAAAACAGAATTTAGAGTATCAGTATCAATTCCCAATATTTTTTGAAGAGAATCAAAATTATTTGTACCACGAGTAAGTTGACCCAATACCAATATCTCCGTAGTCTTTGGTTTAGAGTCAATTTTAGAGGGTATTTCAGACTTTTTTGGAGGCGATTCAGAAATAATATCATTTGAGACGTGATATTGAGAATCATATTGTTGAGACATATCGCCAGACTGTTTTTTCCATTTTTTTATTAAACGTGGCAATATTCTAGCTAGAGGAATCAAGAAAAATATCAAATAAATCCAGATAAACCCATCTTCTGCCATATTATATGGTGTATTTTGTAACTATTTCATCATTGTCTTTTTATTAAAATAATAAAAATAAAATTCTGAATTAATATTTAAAAAAACGAATTAACATAGTATATGTATAGTGAGATACAATAGAAATAGTTGTCAAAGTATCAGCAACCAAAAATGAATGTAAATTTTGGTAAAGTCAAATTAGCAATTTTAGGGATTATCGCACTTATTATTATCGCAGCTATATCTGCAGCATCTGTACAAATAGTAGAGTCAGGAAACAGAGGAGTTTTACTACATTGGAGTGCAGTAGATACAACTGTTCCGCCATTACAGGAAGGACTCCATTTTGTAATTCCATTTCAAGATAAAGTAGTAAACATGGAAGTTAGAACACTCAAGTTTGTAAAAGCCACATCTGGCGCTTCAAGAGATCTTCAAACAGTATCAACTGAAGTCACTGTCAATTATAGAGCAGCTCCAAATTCTGTAAATGTTTTGTACCAGGAAGTAGGATTAGATTATGAAGGAAGAATTATTCAACCCGCAGTAGAAGAAGTAGTAAAACAAATTACTGCAAAATATAACGCTGAAGAATTAATTACAAAAAGACCTCTCGTTAAAGCAGATATAGAAACTGAGATAACGGCTCGTCTAAATCCATATAACATATTGACAGATGCCATATCCATCACAGACTTTCAATTTTCACCATTATTCTCACAAGCCATAGAATCTAAAGTAGAAGCTGAGCAAAAAGCCCTAAAAGCAGAAAATGACCTTAGAAGAATAGAAGTAGAAGCAAGACAACAAGAACAACAAGCAAAAGGAATAGCAGCAGCAAACGTGGCTGAAGCAGCAGGAGAGGCTGAAGCAATTAAAATAATCAATGAAGCATTAGCACAAAATCCAAATTATCTAGAATGGCTCAAAGTTCAAGCATGGGATGGTAAACTACCACTTGTAGTGGGAGAAGGCGGAACACCGTTTATCCAGATACCAACAAGATAATTACAAATGATTTTATTTTTCTGATTTATCTCTTATAGAATCATACATTGCTAGAAACTGCTCAGGTTCTTTTTGCCTATACTGTTTGGCTAGTTGAGATATTTTTTTTTCAGAAAGAGATTCCCCTTTGTTATCATAGAATTCTTTTATTATTTGATATTGGGTTTTTTTGATACTATATTTTTTTAAAGTGGAATTAACAGAGTGATTACACCAAAAATCAAATATTACTAAACGATATGTCAAATATCCAACAATTCCAACGACTGCAGATATCAGTAATGGGATTAGTATTACAGCTAGCACAATTTAGATATATTTTCTTGTTATTTATTGTTAGTTTCTATTATGAAATTTGAATGGTTAATAGCAACTTTAGAGATAATTAATCAATGATTCACAAGATACAATATTTTGAAGCAGCAAACTTAGCTCAAGGAGTATTCCTTCAAGACGTAGTTAATGAATTTCTAGCTGAAAAAGGTGAAAACGTAATATCAGTTCATCCAGTAATGAAAGACACGTTATTAGTTCACTATAAAGAATAATTGATTTTTTTACAATTATTTTTCATCTTTTACAATTGAAAGTCTAGAAATTTCAATTATTGGCGTTCTCGAATTTTTTGTTCTAAAATATCGATCAACTCATTAACCATAAAATCCCCGTCACGAACATGGTTAATTCCAGTGATTGTCTTCATTCTAGTCATTGTTTCTGCAGTAATTTGTAGTTGAGGCATGATTTACTTAGAATGTATTGTTATTTAAAGCAAAGAATCATGATTTTAGGAAAATTTTAGATGACAAAAAATTAAGATGTTATACATTTACAGTCACATTTGAACATTCCAGCTTTTTCCATGCATTGATCATGATGTTCATGATAACATTTATCGCAAGTAACCAAGTCGCATCTTTACGATTAACATGGATAAATACCGACGTAATTGATTAAAAAGAGTGATTTCAAATATAATTTAAGAATCACATCAAGATATAATGAAAATAAGTAAGAAAGATGGCAAAAAAAGGAGTGATTGAAGAAATCTTTAGCAAGGCAAGATTTTCAGACGATGTAAAAAAATACACTATACAATATAGAGATTTTAAAAAAATCAAAGAAACTACATTGTCTGAATTTATTAAAGAATCAAATAATTTTCAAACAATTCCAATCACAAGAATAGTGATTATAAAGAAAAATCATAGGATTTTATTTGAAAAGAACAGACAAAGGAGTGATTAGATTTGGGAATTCCTGAAAAAATTAAAGCCATTCAAGATGAAATGGCAAAAACTCAGATCAACAAAGCTACCAACCACCATATTGGCATACTAAAAGCAAAAATTGCAAAGCTAAAACGAGAGCAAGAAGACAGAGAAATTCAAAAAAGTGGTGTAAAAACTGACGGGTTTGATGTAAGGAGATCAGGAGATGCAACAGTTGTGTTTATCGGATTACCAAGTGTTGGAAAATCTACATTACTAAATAAATTAACAGATGCCAAATCAACAGTTGGAGCTTACCAGTTTACAACTTTAACGGTTGTTCCCGGAATGATGAATTATAGAGGAGCAAAGATTCAGGTTTTAGATTTACCGGGAATCATCAAAGGTGCATCAAGCGGAAAAGGGCTAGGCAAAAGAATATTGTCAGTTGCAAGAACTGCAGATTTAGTTTTACTGATGTTAGATGTTTTTCAGCCTTTTCATGAAGATGTATTAGTTAACGAATTAGGAAGCATAGGAATTAGATTAAATCGGTTACCACCAAATATTACAATTGAAAAATCTCCTATGGGAGGAATTGCAGTTGCACAACAGGTAAAATTAACAAAAATTTCAGAACAACATCTTAAAGATATTTTACATATTTATGGAATAGTTAGCGCAAGAGTAGTCATTAGAGAAGATATCACATCAGAGCAGCTTGCAGATCACATAGCTGGAAATATTAGCTATTCAAAATCACTTACAATTTTAAATAAAATAGATCTTGTCGATCGAGAGTTTTTAGAAGATCTAAAAACAAAAATAAAATCAGAAGTCATAGAAGTGTCTGCTAATTCAGAGATCAATATCGAATTACTAAAAGAGAAAATCTATGACAAACTCAATTTCATAAGAATATACATGAGACCTAAAGGAGGTGAAACTGATTTTAAAGAACCGCTAATTGCAAGAGAGGGCGATACAGTTGAAGACATCTGTAATAAGTTACATCGAAGTATGAAAAGACAATTCAGATACGGGTTAATCTGGGGAAAGAGTGTAAAATTTGGCGGACAAAGAGTAGGATTAGATCATATTGTGCAAGATGAAGATGTGCTAACAATAATCAAAACACGTGGAGCATGAATAGTTTTCAATAATAAAATAGATCAAATAATAAAACAAAAAACATAATCCAATATCAACCCAAAAATAAAATCACAGATATTTTTATTTGAAACTATGACATTTATGCGTAAAATACAACACAAATGTAACAATAGTGAGGAAAAAATTACAGTGTAAATGAAATTTGAAAAATAATTTAATTTAGAAAAATTTTTCCGATCAAAAATAATTTTTAAAATAAAATTTCGTTGACAAATAGTAATCAATTTGTGTAATTTTATTTAGTCGTACTATAGAAAAACGATGAAAATGCCGAATTATTAATGGCTACAAAAAGAAAAGCTGCCTCTAAACGTAGATCTGTAAAAAAATCTGCAGGAAAGAAAGCAGCCCCAAAAAGAAAAGCCGCTCCAAAAAGACGAGCAGCTCCAAAAAGAAAAGCCGCAGCAAAAAAAGCAGCTCCAAAAAGACGAGCAGCTCCAAAAAGAAAAGCCGCAGCAAAAAAAGCAGCTCCAAAAAGAAAAGCAGCTAAAAAACGACGATAAA
>JAGXTE010000017.1 GCA_018334095.1 Nitrosarchaeum sp. | reverse complement strand
TTGTAGAGTTTTGCAATTTGAATTCCAAAGCTACCAACACCAGAACCTCCACCCATAATTAGAACAGTTTGTCCAGGTGTAATTTTGGCTCTTCCAACTAACATATGCCAAGAAGTAAGAATTGTCATTGAAGCTGCTGCTGCTTGTTCATAAGAAACGCCTTCTGGAATTTTTGATACATTAACTTCTGGTAGATGTACTAGTTCACTATATGCACCCCAGAGTGGACCTGTTTGGAATCCCCAAACTTGTCTATTGGTACAATCAAATTCTCTACCGGATGTACATAATGCACATGTTCTACATGAAAGATTTGAATGTGAGACAACTCTGTCTCCTACTTTGATTGTTTTTACATCTTCTCCTACTGCAATAACATCTCCTGCTGCATCAGAACCAGATACATGTGGTAATGGTATAGCAATTGGTACACCTCTCATTCCCCAGATATCATTATAGTTAAGAGCCGCCGCTTTTAGTTTGAACACAACTTCATTTGCTTTTGGTTTTGGATCAGGAATATCTTTTACTTTTAAAATTTTTGCATAATTATCATCAGGAGCATATTCTTCGTAAACTACAGCTTTCAATATGGATCCTGATATTATCCCCTAATTATATTTTCTCTGATCAGATACGATTTATCTTAAAATCACGTTTTGGTTGTTGAATTGATAATAAAATTTGTTTAAGTTGATGGTCATTAATCTGAGAATTCATCTTTCCTTGTGATGCCATTCCAATTAGATATTGTTCTACTAAATCAGATAATTCAGGTTTGACCATCTTGATGTTGTTTAATCTCATTCTTGCATCTGGAGAGAGTATTTGTTTGAGGATTTGCTCTTTTTGAGCAGTCATATCGTGATTTTGTTTATCTTGATCAGGTGATTCAGAAAAACTCATTTTAAATCTAAGAGTATATTTTTAGTTGAGGATTTACAACGATCAGTTCGTTTAGAATTTCTGTTGATAATCTATCTAATTTTTGCATTCCTTTTTTTGAAATGACACGACCTTTTTTCTCAACTTTCTCAACATATCCAAGCTTTTCTAATCCTTGAATTGCATTACGAATTATTGCACCTCCAGCATCTTTATGATGAGCAGCGCCATATCCAGATGGTCTACCTCCACCATAAATTTTTCTTAATTCGTTAATTCCAAGTGGACCATGAAGGTAAATTTTTCTCATTAATGATGCACATCTTGTATGCCACCAATCTCTATCTTGAGGCGGTTTATCTGCATGAGCTCCAGTTTTGACAAATGGAATCCAAGAAGGAGCAGGAATATCTTCATTTTTTAAAATAGCTGCTAATCTACTAATCAATACATCAGATGGTACATCGTATACCTTTGCCATAAGGTCAAAAACTCAGGAATCGTCTTATAAATCATTGAGCTATTATTTTGCGATAAGTATGCCCACACAGGTTACATGAAATTCTGATCGACTTTATTGATGTTCTGCCTAATCTAATTTTAGAATTTATTCCTGGGGCGATAAATGATTTACATTTTTTACAAAATACAATTTTTAATTCATATGGCATGCGAATTTTGTGTCTTGTGCTAATTCTTTGTGCCAGCAATGCCTGTCTCTGAGATAGTATTGGATTCATTTTTGCATTAGAAATTGCACTATTAATTAAAATCTGCATTCTCTCTAATGCAATTTGTCTAAGTGTAGGTTTCATAATAATTAATCACTATCCACCTAAAAATTAGTTCTCTTTTGATAGAAAAGTGCAGTCAGCGGGATTCGAACCCGCGTCACAGGGTTGGAAACCCCGAATACTAACCAGGCTATACTATGACTGCACAAGAAAACAAACTTAATTTCCTACATAAAAACGGTTTTTTCATACTCGTAGAGCATACGTGCAATCACTACATGGGCCTCATAAGACAAGTTACCAACTGAGAATAAGCGATTTATTTTATTGTTTATTGACTCAGAAAAGTGGCCCTTTTGGAATCCACCTATAACTATACAAGAATTATCGGAAATTTGAGAGCTAATTTTTTCAAATGAACTTAGTTCTCCTTTAGTTGAAAACCCAATAATCTCAGATGGTTTTATCTCATTGATTAATTCAGTAAATGATTTTTTTTTAATTTTTAATAACTCATCTTTGCCAGATTGGATGGTTTTTTCTAAATATAATTTTTCAATAATACCTTCAAATCTATGATATGATTTTGGAATGTGAACATTTTCTCCAATGTAAATTACGTTATCATCAATTGTGTGAATATAGATTTTAATTTTATTTTGTGAATATAGCGGAATTGTTGTTGCTTCCAATATAGAAAAATGAACTAGATCAGGTCTTCCTCTTTTAATTTCATCATTGATTCCTTTCATTGCAGCAAAATGCCATGAGTTATCAAGCAATATTTCAGATGGATGTTTTCCCAGTTTTTGTGCATGTGAGATTACCGAAGGATGATCTTGTAATTCTGTGGGAACTATTTCTAATGCAGATTCTGCCAAAATAAGAGAGAGCATCTTAATTAATCAATTTTATCTGATTGTTAAATTCATTCCAACTAGATTTTGGTGTTCCATCCACACTCAATAATCCAGAATTACATATGTAATGACTTAATCGTTCCATTGTGTACTCACTGCTTCCTAAACCAGACCCACCGCCTACATCTATAATTCGATTAGCAATTTCCGGATTTTCAATCACACATGTGCCATCAGGTCTATCATATTGCCTATACCAAGTAAAAAACTCTATTTTAGATTTATTTTCAGTGTAAAATTCAAATGATTTTTCTAAAAATAGTTGCTGCGATGTTTCATTACCTCCCACAAAATCAGAAGTACTCCAACTAATCTCAAAAAGTCCAATTTTTTTATCAGGTATGATTTCAAATGTCTTTTGCAAGTCTGCTTTAGCTTCTTCTGGTGTTTTGACAATATCATTTAATGTATCAACTGGGAAGTATGAAAAAGCTACAAAATCACCAATTGCCAGATCAGACACAATATGTTTTAAATTTTTATTTAATACATTATGTAATGCAAATCCATTTCCGATTTGTACATCTGGGTGTTTTTCTTTTAATTTGGTGTATACTCCATTGAATAGTTCCTTGTATACAGGAATATTTTGTTCATGGTAACGAAATTGGGATTCTGTTTCTCCTGCAATTACAACTGTATCTATAATATCATAACGAGACAATATTGCATCAAGGACATTAACTAGTCGATCTTCTCCAATCGCGTTAAGTGATGGCTTTCCTATCCAATTTGGAAATGGTCCTAGTGTTTCACCATTAATAACAGAAAAAAACAATGTTACTTTGAGATCATTATTTTTATTAAAACTCATCAACACGTCTGATTGTTTCCAATCGTATTCTCCTTTTACAGGCTCAATGATATTCCAAAATAAGTATACATTACTTCTTCCAATACCTGTAGAAGATGCTTCAGAGTAAATTTGATTCAAGTCTTGCAGCGATATTGCTGAATGTGGTGCGTTAATTACAAGGCCAATTTTTTCATTATGTTTCTGAATTGGAGTTGATTCTAAATTTGATGTAAACAGCATTACTGCAACTATAGCAATTACTACTGCAATACCCCCAGTTATGCCAAGAATCTTCCTATCCATGCTGAATCAAAAAGAAAAGGAAGTAAAAAAGATGGTGATTTTGTTATCTATCCAGAAGTACAACCACTGTATCCACATTCGATGCAAATACTACATCCTTCTACAAATACAAGGTTGTTTTTGCATGTTGGACATAGACGATCTTCATCTACTTCTTGTCTAACCGGTTCGGATGTAATTTCTTCATCATGTACTTTGAGTTCGAGTGAATCATGTACATGTGATTTGATGTATGGATTTGAGATCATAGTTGTTACATATCTAGTAACATGTTCACTAGGTGTAACATCAAATGTCTTTTGTGCGTTGTCACTTGTCATGTGAAGTACTTGTTTGTGTCTTGAGCCATCACGATATACCGTGATTCCTTTTAGTCCCAATTCATGTGCCAACAGATATGCAGATTTTACATCTTCTGCTGTAACATCATATGGCATGTTAATTGTCTTGGCAATTGCATTTCCAATCCAATCTTGCCATACACCTTGAGCCATTAGATGATCTGCCCAGTGAATATCCATTGCAGTTACATAGACATCTTGCATCCACTGTGGAATTTCAGGAATTCCTTTTAGTGAACCATAATTGTCTGCAATTTTTGCAAGGAGTTCATCGCTGTATAGACCATGTTCTTTGAGTACTTGTTCAACAATTTTGTTGGTGTAAAAGAATCGGCCTACTGTTACTCTCTTCTCAAAGACTAGAGCAAATGCTGGTTCCATTCCATTTGAACAATCAGCAATCATAGATAGTGTTCCTGTTGGAGCTACTGTAGTAGTCAAAACATTTCTTATTCCATGTTTCTTTATCTTATCAATTAGTGCATCCCATTCATAACAGTGAGACTCTTTTGGTTTCTCATAATATCCTGCAATTGGAATCTTTCCTTCAGGATATTCTGTTTTTGAGCATAGTGGGAATTCACCTCTAGATTTTGCAAGTGCCACACTTTCTTCCATTGAATAATAAGTCAATGCTTCAGATAGTTTTGATTGTAGATCGTATCCTTCTTTGGAGTTGTATGGAATCTTTAATTTGTATAATAGATCTGCTACTCCCATTACACCCAATCCAATTCTTCTAGAATCTTTTGATGCAATATCAATTTCTTTTACAGGATAGTGATTTACATCAATGATGTTATCTAAGAATCTGGTTGTCTTTCTGATTGTTTCTTCATATCTTTGCCAATCAAATTCGTATTCCCCATCAGCTTTTCTCTTTACGAGATTTACCAAGTTAATAGAACCAAGATTGCATGATTCGTATGGATACAAACTTTGTTCGCCACATGGGTTTGTAGCTCTCAGTGGAGCTTGTCTTGCTTTGGCAAATACATTGTATTTGTTAATTTGATCAAAGAAGATCAATCCAGGCTCTGCACTCTTCCATGCAGACAAAGCTATCAGATCAATTAATTGATGTGCATTGATTTCTTTTACTGGCTTTCTGTCACGTGGACTACGTAACATGTATTTTCCATCAGTTGTATTTACTAGTGAGTTCCAAAAGTCTTCCCAAATACCTACACTGACGTTAAAGTTTTCTAAAACACCAGGTTCGGTTTTATTTGTGATGAATTTTTCAACATCAGGATGCCAAGCTTCAATGATTCCCATGTTAGCTCCTCTTCTTTTTCCGCCTTGTTTTACAACTTCAGTTACGGTATTGATGATATTCATAAAAGAGACTGGACCTGACGCTACACCAGATGTTGATGCAACAATGTCGCCTTCTTCACGAAGATCAGAATAGTTGATTCCAACTCCACCTCCAGATTTGAATATTAGTGCTGCATCAGAAGTTGATTTCATGATTTTTTCCATGTCATCTGGCATTCCAAGAACAAAACATGCTGAAAGCTGACCAAGTCTACCACCAGCATTCATCATTGTTGGTGAATTTGGTAGAAAGTCTTGTGCTGTCATCAATTCAAAATATTCTGTGATTTTGTCTGCGTAACTATCTAATTCTTTTGCTGCGAGTAGTGTTAGAAGATCTTTAAAGCTGACTTTCATCTGACCTTTACTTGCAAGAGTCACATAGTGATTGATCAGGGATCTAAAGTGCCACTTGTTGAGAAAATATTCTCCAATTTTGAATTTGTAATCAAAATTATCTAATTTCTCAAGATATGTGCGTGCTTCTTCAATATCTTGGGTAATATTTCCAGTTTTTTCAAACACTTTTGAATCATATAGAACATCACCTATTCCAACAAGAATTGCAACTCTTTCAAACATTTGAGTTGGTGATTCAATGATTTCATTTTTGTTATTTCTGAAAAGATATCTAGATGCCAGTACTCTCAAGCAATTTAGATCAAAATTCTTGGAGACAGGATCTAAAGATTTTAGGTTTAAGACTTTCATTTTTTCGTCTCTTAATTTTCTTCGTTCATGTCTGTAAACGATGTATGCTTTTGCAATGTCGCTGTTTCCACAATCGATAAGAGTTGACTCTACAATATCTTGAATATCCTCAACACTAGGAGCCCTAGAATTTGTGAACCCCTGTTCGACTAATTTTTGTACAACTTTATTTGCAAGTTGATCGGCTAGCGCACGGTCGGCTTTAGAGGTGGCTGCCAACGCTTTGTATATAGCGTTTGAAATTTTATTTTGATTGAAGGCCGTTATAGCGCCACTGCGCTTACGGATCTCATTGATAGTACTTTCTATTTGTGATTTATCCAATTATAATCTCCCCGCAAGAGGTAAGAAATATGACGGTATAAATGATTTGGCAGTTTTTTCTAAAAATTCGGTGCAAAAATATTGACAACGGTCCAATCGATATCATAATGGTATTATGAATTTAGTAACAAGCTACAACGATGATCGCTTATGTAAAGCGTCATATTTTTTAAGATGATCGGAACTAGTTTTAGACTTACGAATTTCAGATGACGTATGAAGACTTGCACTTTGGACATTTGTCAACAAAGGGTTCATCTTTGAATCCACATTCACCACAGAGTGCTACTTTTTTCACAGGCTTAAAGGAAGATGTAAGCTCTGCTGCTTTCTCAATTGATTTTTTAATATCAGCTTGAGTAGCGTTCTGATCAATATCTAGTGTGACTAGTAAACCACCATTAAGCAATTTAGATAATCTAGTACATTCCGTGATAATTTCAGTCTTAGTTGTATAATCAGATATCTCAGATGCTTTTAACACTATTCCTTGTGAATAAGAGTCACTATCCATAGAATTTAGTGCTGAATTTTTACCATATTTTTCACCATCTAGGTTTGCAAATCGGCTAGATCCTTCTGTTTCAATCATGGATATCGCTACAGTATCACCGAGTTCCTTACCCTTTTTGGTTGCAACATCAACTGCAGTTTCTATGACTTTATTGAGTATGTCTCTTCCTTCTTTATTATCTTGGAAACCAAGTATATTGAAGACAGATTCTTTCAAACCTACTAAATTAACAATTAGAGATACAGAACTTCTTTGCATGTATTGAGTATTTTTTGCAAGTATTGGATTTAATCCTCTTCGTGTAAGATCAGAGATGTCTTTCTTTCTTAATGCCATAGAAGACAATGCTGGTTTCATTAGCAATGCAAGTCTTGCTCTAAAGTATGTTTCATCTTTGTTGGATTCAAATGCAAGTCTTGGAAGATTAATTGATACAGATTGTAGTGTAATTGCAAGTGGGCCAGAATTTTTAGTTGTACCATTTGTAATACCATAACTTGATACTTCACCTTTTGCAAACATGACTTTGCCACCAATTGCAATAATCTCAGATAATGCATCAGAGACATCGGTGATTTTTCCTTTATCAAAATCTACAATTAAACCGATTTTTGGAATTGGAGTTATCTTTGTATAATTCTTGTAAGCATTAATGATTGCATTAACTATTTTTAGATCAGAACCTAATTGAAGTCTAATTGAAACATCAGTACTTTTTCTATTGTACTTTGATGTAGTGGAAGCAGTAGAAAACGCATCTGTCAATTTTTGTTCTAACTCTGGAATGTTCTTTGCATGTTTTGTAAATAATGGAACTAATCCATCAAGAACAATTTCTTGTGAAGCTTCTTTGGAAAGTAATGAAATGATAATAGATAAAGAAGAGGTAACATCATCTAGTGTTTTTGATGATGTGATTCTTGATACGTCAAGATATTTTCCACCAAGAATAACTCCATCTTCAATCAATTCTTTTACATTAACAAATATTGTATCAGGTATCATTGACCATATTCCAGGATTTGAAATATGCATATCACCAGAAAGATGGGAATCTGCAACATCTTTTGGCAATACATTTGTGAGTAAGTGTTCTGCAAACACTTTTTGACCTGTATTGAAAAGTAAGCCTTCTGCGCCATTATCTACATTATCTAGATTTGTGAGCATCTCTTGAACGTCATATACAGGCAGGCCCAGGCGTGCCAGTTTATTGCGGTATTCTTCATGACCATGCTCTAAAAGGACTGAATTTACCATTTCTCGAATAAGAGATCCTGTAAGATAGGTTGTCTGATATTTGTAAATTCTATTTTCAACTTCCTCAGTAATTTTTTGGGCTAATTCTAGCGGTAAGCTGCCTTCACGTACAAGTGATTGAATAATTTTATGAGAATTAAATTCTTCAATTGATTCATGAGATGTTCTGACATACATCTTACCACTTTCAATAATTGAACGTTCTTCAATTTGTCTTGCTAAGCTTAAGACCAATTTTCCAAGATTTGTAATTGTATAACGTCTTTCAGATTTGTTAAGTGCTACAAGCGATTGTCTCAATAATTTTCTTAAATGGTATGCAAATTTTCCACTCTCTTTTTTAGATTTAAATCCGGCTAGTGACTTTAATTCAGAATAAGTCAAAGGGCCCTTTGAATTTAAGATTCTTAAAATATCGATTCTGTTAGGACTTGCCATTACAGAAAAGATCATTCTTACACGTTTTGACGTGGATTGAAGAATTCCGCTTCGCTTTGGCTCTTCTAGTTCTTCATCCAATTCCATACTAAATCAATAAAAAAGGAAGGAGTAATTAAGACTTATGACTAGATCATTTTTGCAGATTTTAGATCCATTTTCTAATTGAAATAAAATTTAGGGGTTTGTAACATTAGATGTTGACAATAAAAATAAAAAATCATGAAAAGATTTTTAGATCAGTTTTCTTGAACATCAAGAGAAAATTCCGATGTTGACAATTTTTGTCCACATGAAGGACATTTTCCACTATATGGGGTCATTACATCTTTGAGTGCTTTTAGCATTTTCATATTAGCGATCTTTTCTCCGCATTTACCACATGTAATTTCTACAGACATGAAAGTATACAGCGATAGAAAAGTATTAAGAAATGATTATGATTTTTTTTAATAATTCAAACAAATATTTTTACTGTTTTTTAATAATGATCCCACAACCATCTTCAAAGCCAGCTATTTTGGCTCTAGTTCCTACAGGTAGATCTTCAGGTGTTGCAATTCCGGCCATAAATCCCGAAATTCTCAAATGTGTGTTGTCTAATTGAAGCACCACAAATGCATAAGGTGTAAATTTTTCAAATCCTGCCGGAGCCACAGTTATTATCGTATAAGTGGCAATTGAGCCAACTCCATCTAAAACAAGATCCTCAAAGCCCTTACTTCCACATTTTAGGCAGTAATATGCAGTAGATAGGTGAATGTATCCGCACTTTGTACATTTGTGAGTTAGGAGTTTACCTTGTTTTGCATATTCAATAAGTTGTTCTTCGATAGTCATCTTACACACTTTGGAATATATGAACAGCACAACTTGCACCAGTTGCACCAAAATTATGAGTTAAACCAATTTTTGCATCTTTAACGGTTCGTGCTCCTGCTTTACCAGTTAATTGATCAAATACTTCTACTACTTGTCCAACACCTGTAGCTCCAATTGGATGTCCTTTTGATTTAAGACCACCTGATGGATTAATTGAGATATCTGAATTCAAACTAGTTCTACCTTCTCTTACAGCTTGTACACCTTTACCTTTTTCAAAGAATCCTAAATCTTCAGTGTCAACAATTTCTGCAATTGTAAAGCAATCGTGTACTTCAGCAAAATCAATATCTTTTGGAGTAACACCAGCCATTTTGTATGCATCTGCTGCTGCAATCTTTGTACTAGGAATTGTAGTCATGTGTTCACGTCCTTGCAATGCAGCAGGTGAACCGCCTCTACCAGATCCAATAACTTCAATGTAATCACCACCATGTGCTTTTGCAAACTTTTCAGAACAAAGAATAACAGAACTTGCGCCATCAGAAAATGGACAACAATCATAAAGTTTTAGTGGACTTGCAACTACTGGAGATTTCAGTACATCATCAATTGTAATTTTCTTTTGCATGTGAGCTTTAGGATTTAGAAATCCATTATCGTGATTCTTTACTGCAACTCTTGCAAAATCTTCTTCAGTTGCACCAAACTCTGTCAAATAAGCTCTTGCCATTGATGCAAATAATCCTGGAAAAGATGCACCTGCTTGACCTTCATAAAAAAAATCAGAACAATATGCAAAGTAAGTTGTTGTCCATTCAGTTCCTGTATGAGTTACTTTTTCAACGCCAGTTACTACAAGACAGTCATAAAAACCAGCTGCAACATTGGCATATGCTTCTCTAAATGATACTGAGCCACTTCCACATGCGGACTCTATTGTTAATGATGGTTTATCTGGAATCCCTAATCTACTCATTAAGACAGGTCCAAGATGTACCTGCTTATCTGCAACTCCAAAGACGTTTGAAATGTAAGATGCTTTGATCTCTTTTGGATCAATTCCTGCATTTTCAATAGCTAAAACCGATGCCTGAGTAGTGATATCAGCTATACTTTCTGATAATTTACCATATTTGGTGCTACCTGCGCCAAGAACACAGACCTTTTCCACAAATGTCACTGACCCAAGTCCCTATAAAAATTGTTTTAGTAAATTCATTATAGAATATGATATTAAAGAAATCATTGCTCAAAACTATTCAGGTTAAAAAGACCATCACCAGACACGTAGCAAAAACTACAAAGGCAAAGACAGCAATTTTCAAAAAAGAGATCATTCAATATTTGGACATTAACGGATACTTGTCTTGGTCATCAAAAGAAAGAAAATACATGATTCTCGGGACAAATTCTCCTAAAAACGGGCTAGTTGAATGTCCAGAATGTAGATTAGGTCAGATAATACTAATCAGATCTAGAACAACAAGAAAGCGATTCATGGGATGCTCAAACTTTCATGGAGGATGTAAAGCATCATCACCACTATTACAGAAAGCAAGATTGAGAACAATGAAGATTCCATGCGATGTATGCAAGTGGCCAATGATAATTTTCCGTTATTCAAGAAAACAAAAATGGACTAGACAGTGTTCAAACTTTAATTGTGAAAGTAGAAAAATTAAATCTTCAAAGTAGGATAGATATCAGTACGTCTGTTTTTTAGTAATGGAAGAATCTTTCTAATTTGTTTTACATTTTTTAATTCAATGTTGACATATCCAATTCCTTGTTTCTTTTTCATATCTAGTAAAATTTTTCCGTATGGATCAATTACAAGACTTCGTCCACAGTAAATATTTCCAACTTGATCAGGGGCAATAACATAACAACCATTTTCAATTGCACGTGTCTTGTTAATTGTAATCCAATGTTCCTCTTTCATGTTACCTTTCACCCAAGCTGATGGTGCAACTAGAACTTCAGAGCCTGCAACAGCAAGTGATCTTGACATCTCTGGAAATCTCAAGTCATAACAAATCATCATTCCTATTTTCCCAATAGTAGTTGATACAGGCTTTGCAATCTTTGAGCCTTTAACCATTTTATCAGACTCTCGAAATCCTAAAGCATCATAGAGATGAATTTTTCTATATCTCGATATTACTTTACCAGTTTTATCAATAATAAATGAAGTATCATATACTCGATCTTTTTTTGTACTTTTTTCATAAAATGAGCCTACAACATCTATATGATTTTCTTTGGCACACTTTGCAATACTAGTTATAAAATTTCCAGTAATGGTTTCAGCTAAATTTGCTAGTTGTTTTGATGATTGTGATGAATTTGTATAAAACATCATAAATTCTGGAAATGCTACTAGTGTTGCATTGTTTTCTGCTGCCTTTGCAATATAGTTAATAATTTTTTTTAGATTGGTTTCTTTTTTAGTAGATGCCTTGAACTGTACAATTGCAACTTTCATGAAATTTGTAATATTAAAGAGGATAAAAAGATAAAGCGGTACAATCGATCTTTATGATAAATTAATCATACATTTCATCATGTTTTAAAAAAATAATTAAAGTTGGTTTCCTGCTAGAAACCAGTTTTCTTTTGGATTATCCTCAAAAACTACAATGACATGAGATTCTTTTGTTTTTAGAATTTCTACTGCAGATTTTGTGATTGCTTTTGCATATTCATCTTTTTGTTGTTGAGTTCTTCCAGGATACATCGATACTGTAATCAACGGCATGATTAGTTTGAAAAAGTTACATTGATTTATTCTTTAGACTTAGCCCTTGTAACCATATCTTGTTCCGTATGTGTACTCAGAGCTATGTGTTTTTTTGTATAGATAACCAGTGGCAAGTCCTACTACAAATCCACCAATATGAGCAAGATATGCAACACCACCTCCTGCAACACCAAATCCACCAATAAAAAATGGAAGTAAGTTTTGGAAAACTAGCCAAAATGGCAAAAACCATCTAGCTTGGATATGCAACATTCTGATAAAGAATCCCATTATCATAACAGTCTGAATCTTTGCTCTTGGAAACATTACAAGATATGCACCAAGTATTCCAGATATTGCACCAGATGCACCAACTGCAGGAATTACACTTGTAGTATCACCAAGTATGTGAATTAATCCTGCACTTATTCCCCACATCAGATAAATTCCCAGATATTTTAATCGACCAAACTTTAGTTCAATATTATCACCAAATATCCACAAAAACAACATGTTACCTCCAAGATGCATTGCACCACCATGTAAGAAAGTAGAACTAAGAAGAGAGATGTATGGTTCAGTAGGACATTTAATTTGTGTCGCTCCTTGTCCAAAATCTATGTTAGAAACAGTCGCTCCTGTAACGCAGTTTGGCACTGCACCCCAATTATAAAATAATGAAAATGCATTTTGATTTGTAAATTCAATAAATTGTCCAGTATATGCAATTTCTATAAGAAATACTATAACATTGGCTGCAATTAATGCATAAGTTACTTTTGGTTTGTATCCTGGAGGATGAGGATTTTCATCTCGTAATGGAAACATTGGATAATGAACTTAAATAAAATTTGTATAATAAGATTATTCAAGACTTACTATAAAGGAAAAATTACATAGAGATCTTAGTTTTTCTGGTTACTGCAATAATACTAATGATTGATACGGTAAGCATCATCATTACCATTGTTCCAAATTCAGGAATAACTCTTGTACCAATAATAGATACTTGAGATGCGTTACTTGGCACATCAAGTTGCATAGTAAAAAATGACTCATCATAAGAGATTATTTCATAATCAACCATTCTTTCTGGAGATGCAGTAACCATAACTAGGAAATTATTATTTTCTGCATCCACCAATGCTCTTGGAAGACGTAAAGTGAGTTTATCTTCAATAACATTATCAAAATATAGAGATAGTGTATTTTCTTCTTCATTTACAGTCATTTTTTTAAGTTCACCATTAAGATCATATGTAATTGGAAATGTTTTGTAATGCGTGCTTGCAAGTATTTTTTTACCTGAAATATTACCAAAATCATAACTAGAATCAAAAGAGCCATCAACTAATGCTACAAGAAATTCTTTTGGTTCAGGATCAACGCAACTTACACCATAACATGTGTTAGATTCGTTATGAGATGAATGTTGATCATGTGAAATAATTTCATCTTTAGATGTCGCTTGATCCATTACATGATCATCATGAGAAATAATTCCTTCTTCATCCATTGTATGACCATCATGTACAGTTTCATCATCAGTCATTGTATGGTCATCATGTGAAGCAAACCCATGTTCTTCGTGAGATATTTTGCACATGTTATCGTTTGTGAGTTTTCCAGTAATGGTATCAGAATTTGGTTTAAATGGATTTGCCGTATATGGAATATCTATAAGACGAATTTCAGAATTTGTGTATTGATCACCAAGATAAAGACTGATTCCAACTATGTTTGGAAGATTCTTTGTTGAAATGGTATATTGTATTTCGTTAAAACTAGTAGATTCAAAACTTGCTGTTGCAGTTGCTCTTGATTTTGCCCATAAAATTGTATCTTGTTCAGTATCAAGAATTTCATTAGATGGTTTTGCTAATGTAGAAAATACTTTACTGCCATATTGATAATTTAGTTGTCCTCTAGCTTCACCTGGAGTGTAAAAGTCGCCAGGTCCTGAATTGGTTGTAATATTTCCATCTGAATCGGTATGTATTTGGAGATACACTTGATTATTGTAAATGTCACGAATCAATCCATTGACAGTACAGTCATCAATAGTGTAACTGATTATACTGTTATGATCTGCATGATTAGCATGATCAGCTGAAGAATGACTGTGACCTGAACCGTGACCACCATGACCAGAACTTGCAGAGCCAGTACCAACTAGATAAGATGAAAAGTGTTCAACTTCTTGTTCGTATGCACATTGAGTTGTAGTATGAAGTGATGGGACTAATGTTGATGGATGTACATGTCCACTAACTTGGACAGGATTCCACTGATTACCATTTAAGAGATAGATAGTAACTGTTGATGGATCAACACATGAGCCTGAATTTTTATCCAAGTAAAAAGTGATTGTTGGATTTTCTGAAAATGAATTTGAATTATTCAAATCTATATCGCCAACAACACTAAGATCAATAAATAAAGCTTCAAAACCATTTGCAGGATCAAGATTTGGAAATGTCGATGGTGGAGTATCTTTAATTTGTAAACTAACTCCAAAATCATTTCCAGCAACAGCCAACGGTAAATTAATTCCTAGAACTGAGGGACCATGAGTTCCATGATGATTATCGTGTTGGGTAATACCATCTAGTCTCAAGACAAGATTTGTGTTAAAATCAATACTAGAAAATTTTGGAGTAGATATTATACGACTGCCATCAATATTTGTTGCAACAAACTTTGGTGGAATATATCCGCTGTTTGAATCACCTGAAGGAGGTGGATCATAAGTTGGTATACCTAAATTTGAAAAGCGTTCTTCAGTAGTCCACGTATTTGGAGGTAAAGGAGTTCCAAATACTATTGGAGGGGGAGCTGGTGTAGACATGACAGTGTTTTTGGAAGAAACAATAGATGATGGTAATTGTGTTAAGGGCTGATTGCCAACTTTTGGAGCATATGTATTCATTGTATTAAGATTGGATGTAGGTAAAGGTGGAGGTAACATAGTTTGTGGTCCACTTGAGCTATTCAAAAATAAGTTTGTCACAGGAACTAATGGATAATTTCCTACTGCCACTTCAGCTGAAGAATGAGGGGCATTATTTTTTATAAAACCTTGTGGTCCTCGTAGTTCCCATATACTATAAACTCCTGGATTGACTTTGATTAATTCTATTACGCCCCGTGTTGGATCATAATCCAAAGGATCATTGTCACTAACAATTAAAGTTGGGCCAAAAAACTGAGGGTTTGCAGAACCATTAAAATTTGTAAATGCGTATGGATTTGGAGAAATCATAAACATTGTTCCACCAGCAAGAAATGGCATGTCAGCTGTACCATGTTTGAATATTGTTAGTACCTGATTGTTTGTATTATTATTACAACCATAACAATTACCTATTTCAGATAGTTCTACCATTGCCTGATAACCTTCTAAACCAGCAAAAGATCCTGCACCTCCTGATTCACTACCAGATGAACTTGAACCGTGATCATGTTGTGCAAAAACTAGATTTGAAGAAAATGATGCAAAAACAACTATAGATAATAAAAATAGTATTCGAATGTTCAGAAATTTAGAAGATACTTTAGAAAAATTATTAAAAAATAAAAAAGAAATCATGTGATCACCTTTTATCTAATGACCTGCATGTGTACCATTGTCAAAACTGACAGTTCCACTTGGGAATTTTGGATATATGTCATCACCTGAATTAGTACATGTATTGGTAACTAAACTTCCTGGACAGCTATAAGGTAGTGGCATGTTTCCTCCAGGGCCATAATTGTTTGGAGGGTTGATGTTTCCTACTACACTTAGTATAGTAAATGACATTGCATTACCTGTTCGAAATACTACATTTTTGTCGCTAAGATTCAGTAAGCCAATATCTGTAATTCTAGGTGCTCCTGGATTACCTACTTGGGTTAGATCCACAGCAGGTATATGTGAGTGATATACACAAGTCTTGCCTTTGTTTGATACATGTTCAATCAGATTAAGTTGTGCTTGATCAAGCCAAGTTCTATTTGGTAGCTCATCTACGTGACCAGCTACAGGAATTACGAGTGGTTTACCTGTACTATCACATGGTATCCTTGCAAGAAAATGACCAGTTACATAGTTAGGACTATAATCAGCTAATGGCAAATAGTCACCGGGTTGCAAGACTTGTCCTGCCAAGACTACAGTAACAGCATTAGGTAGTGTACCTGTTGCAGCTCCTGTCTCAAATGAATGAGCTCCTATTGCAAAGTTGTAAGTGAAAATTACTCCACTAACAGCTCCAACAAGCAGTACCATAAGTAAGATGTTACTTCTTGAATATTTCATTGATGAACAATTTTGAAAATTGTAAATAAAGATTCTAGTACAAACATAGAAGTTGTTTTGATTATGTACCAATTTCATTAAATATAGAATTTGTTTTTTTTGATTCAATGAAAAGAGAACATCTAACGTTTGTATTGCTAGCTGCAATTGGAATTCCGTTATTATCTCTTAGTGTACAAGAAGCTTCAGCGCATGGAAACTTTGAAGTTCAGTTTGGTACAAATACAAATCAGACATTAAGAATAGTAGTCGGAGAAACAGGAGAGCCAGCATACGTTGATGGAGTTCACAATTTGGAGATGAGAATTACAGACAAACTTACAGGACTTCCAAATGCTGTAGCAGTCAAAAATAATGCAGGAACAGACATTCTAAGTGTAGATACATACTTTTATCCAAAAAATCTACTAGTTGACGCTACTTTGCAAGGAGCTCCTCCATTAATTGATCTAGATGGTGTTGGTGTAGGAAATCCATGTAGTACATCCATTACGGCTAATGTACAAATTGCTGAAACCGGAGGAATATCTGGATGTGGACCGGATCCACGTTTTACAGATTCTCAAACTGGTGGAGGTAAAGCAAGAAGTGTATTTGGAGAAGTTGGAATTTACACTGGACCTACCAGTCAATACTATACACAGTATGGAAGAACACTGTATCACATATACGGACAAGTGAATTATTTCCAAAATAGTCCAGAAAAATTAGCCAACATAGATGTTTGGTATGATGGAAAAACTGTCAAAGTTGCATACATCAATGGTGCTAAAGCAACAATAAACGGGGGGTTCGGACTAGCTGATATAACTCAAACATATTGGCCAGGACCAGGCGGTAGCAGTGTAGGAACATCAGGCATTACAAATGCAACAACTCCCGATAACTTGCGTAACGCAATTGGACAAGATAGAAACAATGGAATTGACATATGGAATTTCCTACGTGATATCACAAATGCAATCAACACTATTGCAGGAATAGATACAGTCGATCCAGTCCCTCCAGCAAAATAGTTCTAGTTTTTTTCTAACTATTTTTTTTTATTTTTTAAATAATTAAATTTTTGATCGTATTACAACTTAGATTTTTTGTGTTTAACATATTGAATATTTTGAAAAAAAGTTAAAAAAATTGCCGAAACTATGAATAAACAAGTCGGAAGCACATGTATTTCACAATCGGCGTTAATAGTAATACTATTTACTTAAAAAGAAATTTGGTTTATTTGACGAATGTACCAAAATCATTAACATATATAATCCAAAATAATGATTTATGCACTCCAAAATAGTATTTCTTTTTGTATTTGCTATAGCAATTGGTTCAGTTAGTAGTGCATATGCACACAAGTATCAAGTTATAGATGACTACAAAATTGAAATTGGATGGGATAAAGAACCGCCAGTTCAAGGAATTATTAATTCTATTGAATTAGCAGTTACTTATGCTACAGAAACAGAAAAACAAAAAGCTGCTATAGATTCCAGCGATAAGATGGACATGGAAGGCATGGGTCATGATGAAATGAAACATGATGATGACATGGAAGGCATGGGTCATGATGAAATGAAACATGATGATGACATGGAAGGCATGGGTCATGATGAAATGAAACATGATGATGACATGGATCATGAAGGAGGAGTATCTGGACTTGATGATACAATCGATATAACTATCACATTAGATGGAAAAACCAGCATGCTAGCAATAGTAGAAACTGAGATTGGTGGAATTTATCATGCTGAATTTACTCCGCACTCTACAGGATTTCCAGTAATTCATTTGTCTGGAATGATAAATAATTCTAAAGTAGAGTTAGATATGCATCCTGAAGAAGTAGAATCCATTAGTATTCTTCCTCCATTAAAGCAAATCGAAAGTGGAATTGAACCAAGTGAAGTACAATGCAAAGAAGGATTGGAACTTTTCATGAGAGTTCATGAAGATTCTTCAATATGTGTGAGTAGTGAACTTGGACAAAGATTAATGGAACTTGGGGTAGTTACCCATTTCTAATTCTTTTTTATTTTTTAAAGTTTCAAATTTAGACAACAATTATGCCATTTGTTATCATGTATTGTATTCCTTTAACAAATTCTTCATCTGAGATTAATTTGTCTGCCCACCATCCCGCATTGTTTTTAATCCATGATGGGATTTCTTTTGTTTCAATTATTTCTTGTTGCATCACAGGAACATCAATAATATTATTTTTAATAAGATATTCAATTCCTGAAACAAAATCTGAATTTTCTATCATTCCTTCAGACCACCATTTTGCGTTATTACGAATCCAATCTGGGATTACAATTTGTTCCGTTTTAATATTTTGAGTTACTTTTTCAGGATAAAAAGTTACTTCAAATTCAGATCCCTGAATTTTTCCATAGATGTGAATTTTTGTAGTTCCAGATTCTTGTGGGGTATAGTCACCATAATACGTGCCAGGAATTTTAGAATCCTCTATCAATGACAAAAACGATTTTTCACCGTTTCCAATTATAATATCTACTTCTAGATCATTTGCAAGACCTGTAATGTCACTCTCGCTAGATGGAGAGGATAGTTGTAAAGGTATTATGTCATCTCTTTGTTTATCAAAATCACTTGCTATACTAATTTCAATTTCTACTGCATTTGGTTCATTTACAATTGGTGGTTCTTTTTTCCAGCCTACATCCATCTTGTAATCTCCTATTATCAGAGCTTTATGGGCAAATGCACTTCCAGCTAATCCTGTCGCTAAAACAAATACTAGTAAAAATACCAAAAACTTGTTCATAATTTATAATTTGTATTTATTTCAATTAATAATTCTGGTACAAACATAGAAGTAATTCTATGAAATGCAAATTTCTTGAAATTATACTAGGATAATTTTTCGTTTGACAAGATTTTCAATAATGTTTAGATAATCATCATCAGAAATCTTGTCTTCGGACCACCATAATGATGCAGTTTTAACCCATGAAGGTATTTTCCAGTTTGATTGAACAGTTATTTCTTTTGATGGTACAGAAACAATTCCTTTTTCAAACAAAAATGCTATCCCTTCAAGAAATTCTAAATCAGAAATTTGATCAGTTGACCACCATCCTGCATTTGTTTTTATCCACTGTGGAATTTTAGAAGTCATAGGTGGCAATCCCTTTTCAAAACCAGTAATTTTGAGAATGCCTTGTGATGTAGGACCTACAGTAAATGCAACATGCCAAAATCCCATATCATCTATACTTTGGATAAATTGAACAGGTTTATCATTTAATGTGACATTAAATTTCTCTTTTCCAGAGATTTGTGGGAATTCAAAATTTGCATATGTTTCAAGTGGATAGCTGTTATATCCACGCATAGTAAGAGTGGTTCCTTCTTCGTTAAATTTAGCTGCAGAATACCATGCACCAGAATCATATCTAAAATCAAAGTCGCCCCCATTTTTCTTAGTAGAAATAGGAATTACAGTACTATCTACAGGAGCAAAACAGCTGTAATAAAAAATATCTTCAGTAATTGAAGGATCTGGATACATTGAAAATTCTTTAATTTCACCTGGTTCTATTTTTTCAATATATTTAATATTAGAAACAACATCTAACATTTTTTCATGACCATTAGCTATTGCAAGAACTTTTGGGTTGAATATCGTGTGATTTCCATTATTAATAATTCTCCCAGTAACATGACCATCATCATGTTTGATTAAGGTTTTATCATAAAGAATTATAATTGGCAGTGGATCTTTTTCTGTTTTTTCAAATTTTAGTTTAGGTTCAAGTAAGATGGGAGTATCAGATGTAATCTCAGGTAATTTTATTTTAAATGGAATATCAGTTCTTGGGGGAATTGTAACATGAGTTATTGTCTTTGTAAATGTATTTTCTCCATCAATCACAGTAATAGAAATAGTTGGAATTAGTGCAAAATCATTTTGATTTTTTACATTACCTCCAACGGTATATACTCCTTCATAATCATAATATCCGATATACTCTTGAGTAGGTATGAAAACTTCGGCAAAAGCAAATTGAGAAATCAATAATGATGTAAATCCAAAAACAAGTATAGCAGATATTATTTTTAATTTATCTAAATTAAAAAGCGTTGAATATATCTTCGAATCCAGATGTTGGTTTTTCAAGTAGTCCTGGTCTATAGTCTTCAATTAATTGATCTATTATCATTCTAGATTTAATATAATATCTCTTTCTTGTATTTTCAAGTTTAATTTCAACTAGTTCATCTTGTACTAACTGTGATAAATATAAGGAAACGGTTGATGGTGATTTTCCTACTTCATTTACTAATTCATTAAACTCAAGGCCATCTTGCTTCACTAGAGATAGTAAAAGATCTCTTTGAGTCTGTCTACGTAATGCTTTGATAATTTTTGATTCGTCTTCAGTAATTCTTGGTGGATAAAATCTAGTTTGTCTTGGACCACGCACTACTTTGATTATTCCATGTTTTTCTAATTTACCAATGTAATGACTAAGAACTCCATTTTTTAATCCTGAAGAGCGCATTAACTCCCTAAATTGGATTCCAGGACTTTGATCTATGATTTTTTGTAATTGTAAATTTCTATCAATCATTTCTAAACACACCTATTGCCAATAATCCCAATGTACAAAATGTCAATATATGTCCTATCTCTAAAAGTGAAACATCATTTAAATCATAAAGCGTAGGCCAAGTAGCATCTACTACCAATACCACTTCAGCAGCTATGAAAGTTGCAAAAGCAAACATGCTAAGAAGTAATCTTTTTGTTTTTAATTTAGAATAAGCTAGGATTGCTAATATTGTAATAAACACTGCAAGTGTGATTCCAGCAATATGCAAAAAAATATGAGCTAAATGAAAACCGTGTAAAAGATGAGGCATTATTACAGGAATTGCCAATATTGCAATTACTCCCACTACAACAAGAGAAAAAATGGTTGATTTTCGTTCTAGTAAACTCTGAGCTCTAAACAAATCACAAAAAATACAATTTTTATGAATTTAAACAGACTGGTTCATGTTTCGAAGTATGTGCGATCAGACACGAAGAATTTGATTTTTTATTAAAAATTGCAATCCCTGAACAAAAGTTTCATCATCAATTTGTCCATCGGACCACCACTTTGCATTGTTTTTAATCCAAGATGGAATTTCATTTTTAACAATACCGGATTCTTGATCTGTTGTTGGAATTTTGACTATTTTTTCGTTAATAAGATATTGAATTGCCTGTACAAATGAATTATCATCAATTTGTCCATCGGACCACCACTTTGCATTGTTTTTAATCCAAGATGGAATTGAAATATCATTATCTACATTAAGTGGATTATTAATTACAATTGGAATTGATGTGCTTGCAAGATTGTTATCTGCCAGATTTTGAAAGTTTAATTTAACAATTCCATTTATGTCATTAGGTATTGTAAATTCTGCGATGTTGTGATTTTCTTTTGAATCACTGCTGATTCCACTTTGTTTAAAAATTATTCTATCATTTTGAGTAACTGAAAAATCATAATTAACTGCTATAGGTCTATTTTTAAGAAAAACATCAATTACATCAAAATAAATTGTAGCTTTGGAATTTGATTGTAAATTTTCAGGTTCCCAAGTTACAAATATTCTGAATTGTCCATTAGAAGTAACCGAACTTAATTGAATATCATCAGAATTTGGTTTTATAAGAAAATTCATTTCAGTTTGTGGTGATTGATTATTGTAAATATTTTGTAATTCTTTTTGACTAATTATAAAATGAACTATACGTTTTTCAGAAAAAAAATCATCAATTGTTACAATATCATCAGATAGTTTGACGCCATTAACATACATAGAAAATCCAGATACTAACAAATCACCAAATGTTTTTGGAATAATTAATTCTTCATGTACAACTGATGTTTGATTGATATTATCTATACTCCACTCAAAAGGCATTGAAAAAGTGATCTCTTTAGATTTAACATCATATTGAAAATTCTTTATTTCATCATAATATGTTACAACGTTGATTTCTTGAGAGCCAAAAATTGGATGATTGATTTCATGTTTAGAAGTTTGTGCAATGGAAATTCCAGCATTAAATGTAAGTGGTACGTCTAATTTCTTTGAATAGCCATCTGCTGTAAGAATTGTTACATCTAATTTGTATAGTCCACCATCACTTAATCGTGGACCTTTAACGTTGATCTTCCTATTATCTAATCCAAGTAATGAACCAAAGAAATTATTCCCATTTTCTTCTTGAATTTGAATTGATTCAGTGTTTTCAGATATAAAATTAAAGACTAAAAATCCATTATCGCTTTGAAATTCTTTTTCAAAAAGAAATTGTTCACCATGACTAGATTTTACCAAAAAAGTAACGTCTCTAAGAGTAATTTTTGAGTTAAAATCGATTAATGAAATTGATATTTGTTGATCATCATTTTCATCAGGATTATTTGTAGAGGAAGAAACTTCCAAACTTACTTTTTTTCCATTTAGATCTACAGGTGGAAATATTTCACTGCCCACACCGTGACCATGAACATCTGCAACAGTAAATAAAATTAGAATAGAAATGACAGATAAAGAAATCAGATATAAAGAAATTCGTTTAAAATCTTTGTTTTGTTGCCTGATACAGATTTTGAACATGGTGTTTGCTTCTCAGAGAAATAATGATCAAGTCCACTTGGTTGGATCTTTTTTCCAAATTTGTTTTCCATCAATTGTCACTAAATCTTTTTCTTCAAAGACAGTATGCCATTTTCCATTGTGAGGAAAAATTTTATTCATTTCTTTTACTTTATCATTAGTTGGTGCTTTATTCATTAAAGCTCCCCATCTCATGTTAGGTATCTTTGGAAGAATATCGTTAATATCTTTCATATGCTATCACTTTATTATTTCTGAATTTTCATTATACCTTCTTTTATCAGATATTGTATACCCTGAACAAAAGAATTATCGTCAATTGATCCATCTGCCCACCATCCTGCATTATTTTTAATCCAAGATGGAATTACATTAGCACCAGTACCTGTACCTGGAGCGGTAGATGGAATTTTCATAATGTTTTCTTTAATCAAAAATTGTATACCCTGAACAAAAGAATTATCGTCAATTGATCCATCTGCCCACCATCCTGCATTATTTTTAATCCAAGATGGAATAGATACTGAAGTTACAGGAGTTTTTGGCAAACTTGGACCAATTTCAATTATTCCAGAACCTATACCAGCATATTTTGCATCATACATTATTCCAGTTCCATAAACTAGAATATCAATCCTATATTGTCCTTGAGATGGGACAAATATTTTTTGAGTATCTAATCCTTCAAATGCAACTATACCAGGATTTTGCGAATCAGTACCTGAATTTCGTTTTATTTCTTTATTATTCTCATCAATGAGTGAATATGCATATCTTACGTCTTTCAGTAGATTTCTATTTTCATCAAAAAATGTTAGTTCAAAAGGAATTTCTTCGCCTGCACCATAACTACCATCCCAAGCAATACTCACTGTTGTAGGAACTTGTTTATTGGTTTTAGTATCCACTAAATAAAATTGCGTGGAACTTTTTGAAACACCACTTTGTGGAACTAGTTTTAATTTCATAATTCCACTGTCGTAATTTTTCGAACCTAAAGAATCATTGATTTTTTGTAGCTCATTTTTAGTAATAAGAAAATGTACAATGTTTGTATCATCATATGAGTACGGATCATTTAACAATGCACGTTGATCGATTTCTACACCGTTAACATATCCTTTGAATTGTTTGCCTTCTGCATACGGTGTAAAGCTCTTTGGAACTCTGACTTCTTCATGTACTACTTGAACTAAATCTACATAGTTAGGATCCCAATCAAATGGCATATCAAAATAGATAGAATTATCAGATTTATCAAATGTGAAATTCTCTACTTCATCATAGTAAGTTTTTATCACCACTGGAATTTCTTGTGCATTTGCAGTTTTAATGAAAAAATCTTGATCTTGTGCAACACTAACAAAAGTATCATAGCTGAGTCTATTTGCTAATAATGCTTTTGGACTAGTAGCCCCTTCAATATCGACTCTAATATTGTATAATCCACCTTTATCAAATATTGGGCCTTTGATTTGTGTTCTGCCATCTCCCTCTGCATACAAAGCTTCAGGTGCACTAGCATGCTCAGAACCATAATACTTTGTACACTTCCAAAGTTCCATTTCTTTGCATCCTAGTTCAGGTTTGATTTCAACATCTAATGTTCCATCTAAATCATAAAACAGATTTCTTGCTAAGAGATCCCCACTTCGCCAAACTTCTACTCTGTATGTTACTTTATCCAAATTCTTATCAGTAATAGTATCAAAGAATCTGACTTGCATATTTGCAGATGTGACTTCTCCTACTGTAATATCTGCAGGATTTAGTTGTGTCATAACAGTCACATTCATTCCACCAAAACTTATTGGTGGTGCCATATCTCCACCAAGTCCATGTCCAAATGCATTTGGAGTTAAAGTTGAAATTGTAAAAGCCCCAATTACTAAAATAAATAATGTAAATTTGTTATACAATAGTTATTTTTGTCATAATTCCATATTTAAAGATGGTTCATAATTCCTAGTAGTGGTCTTGAAAAATCATATAATAGGCGCAATTTTATTTAGAATATATGAAAAATAAAAACATGAAAGTTCTAATTGCAGTATTTTTAATTCCGTTATTAATTATTCCAGCATTTGCACAAACAAATTCTCAAACTCTACAAACAGAGAAAGGAACCTTAGATGTTAAACTATCATATGATGATATATCCCCAGGAGATCAAACAAGATTATTGATTGAGTTTATCAATCCTGTTACAAAAAAAATTCAGGAGCATATTGATTATAAACTTGTAGTATCAAAAGATGATGAACCGGTATTTGGACCAATACCACTAACACATACATCTGAAGGAGTTGTCAAGGGTTTGAAAGTTGAATTTCCTGAAGAAGGGATTTATCTTATAGAGTTTGAAATTGAAGGAATATTATTCCAACCAATTCCAGCTGAGAAAGTCTCATTTGATATTTCAGTTGGAAAAGCATATGCACAACCTACACCAATAAATGACAATAATGGTGGATGTCTAATTGCTACTGCAGCATTTGGTTCAGAATTATCTCCTCAAGTGCAACAACTTAGAGAATTTAGAGATAACACAGTACTTACAACACAATCAGGTACTGCATTTATGGCAACTTTCAATCAGTTTTATTATTCATTTTCACCAATAATTGCAGACTATGAAAGAGAACAGCCAATTTTCAAAGAGGCTGTAAAAATTTCATTAACACCAATGCTTACATCACTTTCTATATTAAATCACATCAATATTGATTCAGAACAAGAAATGGTAGGATATGGTGTAGGAATAATTTTGTTGAATATTGGAATGTATATTGGAATTCCAGTATTTGGAATCCTAAAAATATACCAATTTAAAAGAAGGTAGATTTCACATCTAGAATTTCTAGTCAGGTTTTTATTTATCCAATAGAGTACTTGTTTTAATGAAGACAATAGCTATTAGCTCTATCTTCGTATTTTTTGCCATTGTAGCAGGATTAGTTGCATTAACACCAGCTGCATTTGCAGATCATAGCGAAGTTACAATTGTCCCAGCAGCAGGTTCTGGTGCTCCAGGATGTGAAGAGACTGCAGAAGGATGTTACATTCCTAGTACTGCAACAGTAGATGTCAATGGAAAAGTAATATTTTCTAACACAGATACTGCAGCACATACATTCACAGCAGGAACTGCAGCAGATGGTCCATCAGGAGAATTTGATACTAGTTTAGTAATTGCTGGAAGTTCATATGAATGGACAGCAACTACAGTAGGCGAATTCCCATACTATTGTATGGTACATCCATGGATGGAAGGATTAATTGTAGTACAAGAAGCAGGAGCAGAAGAACAGGATGATATGGAAGGCGAACATGATGATATGGAAGGCGAACATGATGATATGGAAAATGCATCAGCAACAGGAATGTTGTCTGACGGCACTGAAGTTTCAGTTTCAACCTCTGTACCAACTGCAGGTGAAAGATTGCATATTGCAATTCAATTCGACGATGCAGAACATGTCAACCATGACATCAAAGTTACACAAAATGGCGAAGAAGTACTAAATGATTTAGCCGCACATCATCATGATGGAAAAGGCGAGCATGAAACAGCACCACTTAAGTCATCAGATCCAGTAGAGATCACCATTACATTCCAAGGTTATGGAATTGATGATCCAAAAACAGGACCTATTGGTGAAGTAGTAGTATTTGCAAACGTTGTTCCAGAATTTGGAACAATTGCAATGATGATACTTGCTGTTGCAATCATAAGTATTGTAGCCGTTACTGCAAAATCTAAAGTAATTCCAAGATTTTAGGGATTAACTTTTTCTATTTTCTTTTTATTAAAGCAACTATTGCTAAGATAATAGCTGCTGATGCAATAGACAGTCCAAATATTGCAAAGTCATATGCTGCTCCGCCATCATTTTCTGAGCCATCATTCATAGCAGATACATCTCTTTGTAATGATGAGATGGCATTTTTGAGTGAAGTTACATCCTGATTTGACGAATCACTAGTTGGTGGAAAGTCCAATATTGCAGTACTTTCTACATCTTCGACTGGAATTTGTACATTAACTGGTACACCATTAATTTCGCCTTTAAAATCCATGATATAGCTTCCAGTTTTTGTAGGAATTACTGGTGAGAAATAATATCCTATTTTTGGATCTGAGTTAATATCAATTTTTTTAGAGGCACCTCCAAACATTGCAGTAACTTCTAAATTTTTGAACGCATTTGTAATTCCTTTGTATTGACCTGAGGTTTTATCAGGTTCAGTAATTTTAAAAACAAAATCATTTCTTATACCTACAATTGGAGGTTCCAATCCCCATCCAGCTTCAATTTTGTAGGGTTCTACTTCAACTGTGGTATGAGCAAAAGATTGTGATGCAAATCCAAATGAAAGTAATAATCCAATAATACTTAGCATAATTACTTTCATGACGTTATTTTATGAATACATGTTATTATCTTTACGTGAATTGGTACAAACTTCGAATAAAATAAAAATTGTTTAAATTGATAAACGTAGCCTGAAGATCAAATGAAAAAAATTCTAATATTATCATTATTTGTTTTATCAATGTCGATTCCATATGCCGCAGCTCATCCATTTACTCTAGAAACTATTCCAAATTCATCAACAAGTTCACCAATAGGGGTTACAGAGGTAATTGTTTATTTTTCAGAACCAATTGATAATAATTTCAGTTCACTAAAGGTATTTGATAGTAATGGAGAACAAATCGACAATAAAGATACTAAATATTATGAAGGGGATTATTCTCTAATTGTAACTACACCACCATTAGAAGAAGGAGTCTACACAGTATCAAGCAAAGTTTTATCAAAAGTCGATGGTCATTTAGTTCCTAATGCATTTATTTTTGGAGTAGGGGAGGCTAAAATTGATACAGGATCGTTAGCTAAACAAAATATTTCAGATATAATATTTTTGCCAGAAGCTGGAGCAAGATTTCCAGGTCTTGTTGGTCAAACTATTGTTTTAGGAGCTATAATTGCATCTATAATCATTTGGGGAACACAAAGCAAACAACTTGTTAGAAAAGAATTTGACAAACTTGAAAACTTTCATCATGGAAAATTCATGACACTTACAGGTGTTGGGTTAGTAATAATATTTGCATCAAATATTTTGGTATTAGCTGTACAAACTATAAGATTAGAAACTTCGGTAATTGAAGTAATTAAAACTGATTTTGGAAATATTTGGACAATTAGAATGATAATCACAGTTATTTTATTGGGTTTATGGTTTGGAATGGATAGAAAAAAGATCCTATCTATAAAAAACAAAATTCCAATGCTGATAATCACACTTGGATTAATTGGAACATCAAGTTTAATTGGACATGGTGCAGCTAGTGGTGAAACTCCTGCATTAATTCTTGATTATATTCATAATTTTGTAGCAGCAATTTGGATTGGTGGCATAATTTATTTTGTGTTTGCTTTACTACCAACATTTTCACAGTTAGAAGAAACAAAGAGAGAAAAGATGTCACTTGTTTTAATTCCAAGATTTTCAATGATGTTTATAGTTGCAGTTGGAATTGTTATTATCTCTGGACCTACACTAATGTGGTTTTTGGAAAGTGATGTAAGCTTGATTACAGAGTCAACTTATGGAAAATTAATTTTTGCAAAAATTGCAATTGCTTCGATTATGATTGGTTTTGGTGGATATTTTCAATTTAAAATTCAAAAAAATGCTGAAAGAGATTTACAAAAAGGAACTATTTCCATATACAAAAAACTAAGAAAATCATTGAAATTTGATGTCATATTAGGAATAATACTCTTGGGAGTAGTTGCATTACTAATTAATGGAACATTACCAGCCGGAGAAATTAATCAGGTGGATGCTCAAAAAGTATCGCATGGGTTTAGCAGCTTGGAATTTTCAGAAAACGCAAAATTTGATGTTAAGATATCATCATTTTCAAGCGGAACAAATACAATTTTAGTCAAAGTTAGTGATTTTGAAAATAAACCGTTGTATGATTCAGATCAAATTAAAGTAAAGATCTCGTATCCTGAAAGAAGTATTTCACCAATAGAAATTCCAATGAAAATTATCAAACAAGAAGAAAATAAGCCGCTTGAATTTCAAGGAGATATCACTTTTGGGTTTTCAGGCAAATGGAAATTAGAAGTAGAAGCTCAAAGAAAACAGAATGCAAATGAGTCAGTAATTATAGATTTAGTGGTTAAACCAAGATTAGCAGATCTATCAACCAAAATTATCGGATATCCATTACCAGAACCATCAAAACCACTTTATCCGCTATATGATGGAAATGATTCCATTTGGATAAGCGATCCATCTTCTCCTAGATTATGGGAGTTCTCAATAGAATCACAGAATTTTACCTCATATTCATTTGATGGATTGACAACAATGTGGCTTACTAAAGATAGTGAGGGAAAAATTTGGTTTACAGATACGCCAAGAAATCAAATAGGATATTTTGATCCAAGCAATAAACAAATTACCACAAAAACATTACCAAAAATAGATCCTGTTATTGATAGTAACACAGCAACTTTCTTACAAGCAGATTTTGATGGAAATATTTGGATATCAATTACTAACAAAGATATTATTTTAAAATATTATCCAAAAACCGATACATTTGAAGAAATCAAAATGCCTGCAAGAGAATCATTACCATTTGCATTAACAATTGATAGTGAAGGAAAAATTTGGTTTACAGAATCATATTCAGGTAAAATTGGATTTATCGATCCAAAAGATAACAAAATAACAGAATTTATGCCTGAAAAGCCTCTTGCATCCCCAGAAGCAATAATTTTTGATGAAGAAGGAAATTTATGGATTGCAGAACATACCGGTACTGCAATTATCAAATTCAATCCAATTTTAGAAACATTTGAGAGAGTTTCAGTAATAGACAAAGAGGCATTGCCATATGGAATGTCTTTTGATAGATATGGGAATATTTGGATCCCCCAACACACAATAGATAAGATTGCAGTATATGATCCATATAACAAAGATTTGATTGAAGTTGCAATTCCTACTGTTACATCATTTGTTCAATTTTCAACATCGGACAATAAAGGAAATGTGTGGTTTGTCGAACAACAAGGAAACAAGTTATCAATGGTAAAGACCACAGAAATTCCAATCACAATAAATGAATTAAATGATAAGAGTAATTTTTCACTGAAATATTCTGAAATAGTATCACCGTTAATTGCAATGGGAATTATTGCAACATCTTTGTTCTTTGTTAAAAATCTAAGAGATAAAAGAAGATTAAATGAATTAATTATGTCTGGATAGCAATCCAGCAGATTTTATTCCCAGAGTGCATGCCAATATTCCTATTGCAAATAAAACAATTGTTCCAGCTGGAGTAATATCAAATACATATGATACCAGTATGCCTGAAACTACAGAAAATATAGAAAAACACATTGAAAGTAGTGCAGTTTGTTTGAATCCTCTTCCATACATTATTGCAGTTACATTTGGAATTACAAATA